>JAHKLQ010000073.1 GCA_020854975.1 Methanobacterium sp. | reverse complement strand
GAAGAGATTGCTGCAAGCGGTTCTTACACTGGTGAATTTTTAAAAGAAACCTTAAACCAAAAACCAGGACCCCTAAATCAGGATGTAATTTCTGGAAAAGAACTTGGTAAAACCAGCTCACAAAATCGCTGATTGAATTAAACTAGTCTCTCCCTCTGAAAATTAAACCAATACCCCCACCCACTTCTTATTTTTTTTTAATTTCTCTTTTTTTATCTACAGATATCCCCTATCTATAGATATCCCCTATATTTTCAGTATATTCCAAAATATATTCACATATTCACATGCCTTTCAGTATATTCTGATATACCCAATAATCAATATATCCACATGCCATAATTACCTTATCTGCTGTTTTTAACACATTTTGACTAAGATCCCAGTTTCTTTGAATCGGTTAGGTAGATTATAGTAACAATTTTTTATTAGACAGTACATACATAAATTAAATGATCTGTTAAGATCACAATTTCAGGATTGATTATTTGTCTTTGCCTCCTGAAAATTACCAGTAAATATGTGATAATTGTCCCAAACTTGGGTGAAATATTTATAATATTGTGAAGAGGGGGTAAATTACATGTATATTAAAGAACATAAATCATTTAACAATTTACTAAAAAGGGGGTAACATATGGTCTTTACCCACGTGTTAACCAGTTTTTTATACGCAATAGAACCCGTGTACAATGTTTTAAACACATCGCTAAATGAAGATTATTTTCGTTTGTTAATGCTTATTATTGTGGTGGTTCTTGTAGCTATTCTCGCTGAAAGACTTGAAAAAATACGAAAACTTAATGAATTAAACCAAAAACTGAAAATACAAACTGATAAACTTGAAGATGCAAATCAAGAGCTGGAAGCTTTCGCCTATTCAGTATCACATGACTTGAGAGTTCCATTAAGAGCTATTGATGGTTTTTCACGTATACTGGTGGAAGATTATGAGGACAAACTGGATGAAGAGGGAATAAGACTCCTAAATATTGTGAGAGATAACACTGCTAAAATGGGACATCTTATTGATGATATTCTCCTTTTATCCCGTGCTAGTCGACAGGAAATGAAAATGAATGAACTCGACATGGCTGCCCTGGCAAAAAGTGTTTATGATGAATTCCAGACAGATGTGGAAGGAAGAAATATTGAATTCACTGTGGGAAATCTTCCCAATGCCTATGGTGACCGGGCCATGCTAGGCCAGGTATTTCAAAACCTTATTGGTAATGCCATAAAATTTACCCGTAACAAAAACCCTGCCATCATTGAGGTAGGTGGGAAAAAGGAGGGTAAAGAATTTGTTTATTATGTCCAGGATAATGGAGCCGGTTTTGATATGAAATACATTAACAAACTCTTCGGACTTTTCCAGAGGTTGCACAGTCCTGAAGAATTTGAAGGAACCGGTGTTGGTCTTTCCATAGTTCAAAGAGTTATAAGGCGCCACGGGGGCCATGTATGGGGCGAAGGAAAAGTGGATGGTGGTGCAACCATTTTTTTCACTCTACCTAAAGATAAACCTAAAAAGAAAAAATAAACGACTAAATCAAGCTTAAAATAATTTAAAAGAAAAAAAAATCAGATATAAAGGATATTGAAAGAATTTTAACGGAATAATATCCAAATACTCACAAAACAGAAGGTGTGTTAATGGATTTAGAAGAAGCAGATATTTTATTGGTGGAAGATAACCCTACCGATGCTGAACTCACCATGCGAGCACTTAAAAGGAAAAACCTAGCCAACCAAGTGGTATGGGTAAAAGATGGAGCAGAAGCCCTTGATTTCATATTCGCCACTGGCCAGTACGCTAATAGAGATCTTGAAAACATTCCCAAACTTATATTGCTGGATTTGAGGATGCCTAAAGTTGATGGTTTGGAAGTACTGCAAAAGATCAAAGCAGATGAACGAACTAACCGCATCCCCGTAGTTATTTTAACCTCCTCCCAGGAGGATAGAGACATAGTGGAAAGCTACAAGTTAGGAGTTAATAGTTACGTCAGCAAACCTGTGGAATTCGATGACTTTATAGAAGCGGTATCTACCCTTGGATTTTATTGGATGCTAATAAACAATCCCCCTTAGTGATGTTATGGAAGAAGAAATTAAAGTTCTAATCCTGGAAGACGTTCCATTAGATGCAGAATTAATAGAAAGGGAACTAAAAAGGGAAAGTTTCGATTTTAAGAGTCATCGGGTTGAACGAGAAGATGATTACCGGAGAGAAGTGGACAAATGGCAGCCTCACATTATACTGGCTGACCACTCTTTACCCCAGTTTGACGGTGTTTCCGCCCTTAAAATTGCCATGGAAAACTCCCCTAACACCCCCTTTATATTCGTTAGTGGGAAGATTGGGGAAGAATTCGCAGTAGAAATGCTGAAAAAAGGTGCTACGGATTACGTCCTCAAACATAACCTTTCCAAATTAGGTTACGCTGTTAAACGAGCTTTAAAAGAAGCACAAGAACATTTGGAGAAAAAATTAGCTGAAGAAGCTCTTTTAGAGAGTGAAAAAAAATACAGAGCCCTCTTTGAGAAAACCAAAAATCCAATAGTGGTATTTGATCAAGACGGTGATTTCACAGATTTTAATGAAGCAGCACTGGATTTTTTAGAAACAGAACCTGGTGAACTACTTAAAGATAAAATACAACACTACATTTCACCAGAAGCAGACCCTATCCATATAGAGGACTGGTCAGTGGGACGTATAGTGGAATTACCCCTTAAAATCAAAGATGAACTGAAGATCCTGGAATTAACCATCACACCCGTGGAAATTGGTGGGAAAAATATCATTTTCGGCACTGGACGGGACCTTAGCGAACAAAAAAGAATGGAAAATGCATTGAAAGAAAGTGAAGAAAAATATCGACTTTTAGTTGAAAATCAGACTGATATGGTGGTTAAATTTGATCCAGAAGGGAAGGTTCTCTTCGCCAGTCCATCCTACTGTGAAGTACTGGGCCGTACCGAAGAAAGTATTCTGGGAAATAATTTTTTACCACTGGTACACCAGGAAGATCAGAAAAAAACTCACCGGGCCTTGGAAAAATTACATCGCCCCCCATACGTGGTTTTCCTAGAGCATCGTCTACTTACCATGAATGGATGGCGCTGGATTGCCTGGGCAGATAAGGCCATAATGGATGATGAAGGGGAGTTAGAGGCATTTGTGGGTGTGGGGCGTGACATAACTGAGCGTAAACTTGCTGAAGATCGGATCATGAAATCTTTAAAGGAGAAAGAACTGTTGTTACGCGAAGTTCATCATCGAGTGAAAAACAATTTACAGATCATATCCACCCTTCTAAGTCTTCAATCCTCTCAAATTGAGGAGGAGCAGGTTATTGACCTTTACCGTCAAAGCCAGAATCGAATATTATCCATAGCTTTGATACATGAAAACCTTTACCAATCTGAAGATTTAACCAATATCAACTTTGCTAACTATGTAAAAAACCTGGTAGATGATCTTTTCCACTCTTATGGAGTGAATTCTGAAAATATCCACATAAAACTGAATATAAAAGATATTATAATGGGTATTGAAACTGCTATTCCCTGTGGACTTATTATCAATGAACTTATCTCCAACACTCTGAAACATGCATTTCCAGAGGGAAAAGGAGAAATTGATGTGGAACTTTCTGAAAAGAATGCTGGAAAGTACTTATTGAAAGTTAAAGATAGTGGGAAAGCATTCCCCAAGGGATTTGACATTGATAAAACTGATACATTGGGAATGAAGCTTATAAGCAGTTTAGTATCTCAGTTAGACGGGGAAATGGTTCTTGATAAAGATAATAAAGAGTTTAAAATTGAATTTGAGGAACTTAAATACAAGGAGCGGATTTGATGACAAATTCCAGGATACTGGTGGTTGAAGACGAAGCAATTGTTGCCATGGGCATTAAACAAAAATTGGAAGATTTGGGTCATCAAGTAGTGGATATTGCATACACAGGAGAAGATGCTGTTCAAACAGCTTTAAAAACTAAACCTGACCTGATTTTAATGGACATAGTCTTAAAAGGGAATGTGGATGGTATAGAAGCCGCTGCCAAAATAAGAAACCAACTGGACATCCCTGTCATTTACTTAACCGCCTATTCAGATGAAGAAGTTCTGGAACGAGCCCGTACCACCGAACCATACGGATATATCATCAAACCATTTAAAAAGACTGAACTTAATGCTAACATAGAAATGGCCCTTTACAAACATGCTGAAGATCAAAAAAAGAGTGAAACTGTTAAAAAACAGATTTTAGCTGATTTTTATGACTTTATTTTCAACTCCATGCCCACTTCAACAGATAAATCTGAGGCCGAGATCAGAAACACCATACTTAAACTCTTTGCTGCCCGCCTGGAAGAGGATATGAGACCTCATTTCGAGCAAGAACTGGGAGATATTGTGGAAGAACAGGATTTAACTGATCTTAAAAGTATTTACAATGCATATCTTGATTGGGTGGCTAATCTTTTAGCCGATTTCGGTATTCAAACCCAAATCGAAGCCAATGGCCCGGTGCATCTTTTTAAATTCTTAAACTGTCCCTGGATCGAGGATGCAAAGAAAAAACCGGTTTTTTGTCTTAACTGTCAGGCTATAATGCAACAAACTTTTGACTGGACTGGTATGGAAGGTAAAGTAGAAAAAAAAGCCACCATCGCTGATGGTTCAGATTCATGTATCTTCAAATTCAATGTGCCTTTTATGAAAAAAGAGGAATAAACATTCCCCTTTTACTATAATATTCAGTCTATGCCTAATACAAACATCAACTAAGTTCTTTGTCACCTTATAAAAAAATTTAAGAATTAAAAATTAATTATTTCTTTAGTTTAAACTGTGTTCATATTCTATAATTTTTTTATTCATTCTTTAATTCAATTGAATATTTAGGGGTAATAGGAGGGGGGTTTAAGTTGAAAAATAATAAGTCTAAAGTGCTGATAACTAAAAATAAGGACAGAACATCAGCAGTTGAAGAAATTCTTAAAGTTTTCGATCTGGAAAATTTTTCAGGACAAAAAGTGGCTTTGAAGGCAAACTATAACAGTGCAGATCAATTCCCAGCATCAACCCATCCTGAAACACTGCGAAGTCTTATTGATTGCCTTAAAAGGGCTGGAACTCGAAAGATAACCTTACTTGAACGTAGTGGTATGGGAAACACCCGGAAAGTTCTGGAAAAAAGAGGAGTGTTTAAACTCTCCTCAGAAATGGACTTTGAGGTAGTGGTTCTTGATGAAATAGAACGTGATAGTTGGGTAAAAATTGAAAGGAATGGAACACACTGGTTGAAAGGTTTTTACCTTCCATCCCTGTTATGTGAAGCAGATAAGGTTGTGCAAACCTGTTGTCTCAAAACCCATGGGTTTGGAGGGCATTTTACGATTTCCCTTAAAAATTCTGTGGGTCTGGTTTCTAAAAGGTTGCCAGGAAGTCTTTATGATTACATGGCTGAACTTCATATCTCACCCTACCAGCGTTCAATGATCGCTGAGATTAACCATTATTATCCTGTTGATCTACTTTTGATGGATGCTACGAAGGCATTTATTGATGGTGGCCCTGCTACCGGAACCATAGTAGAACCCGGACTCATTTTAGCATCTAAAGACAGGGTTGCTCTTGATGCAGTGGGAGTGGCCATACTCCGTTATCATGGAACTACCAGGAATGTTTCTCAGGGTAAAATATTCGAATTAACCCAGATCAAAAGGGCCGCAGAACTGGGAGTTGGTGTTTCTTCAGAAAACAAGATCGAACTGGTTCCCCTTGATGATGAAAGTCAGAAATGGGCAGTTGATCTGGAAAGAATTCTTAAAACCCAATGAAAATAACAATCTAAGTTGGTAATAACATTTATATAGCCTTAGTCTTATTTTAACCTGGACCATGGAAAAATACTAATTATTTAGTTATTAAAGTTAATCATACACCATAGGATATGTTTAGATAAATCTGTTTAGATAAATCTGTTTAGATAAAAAAACGATACAAATTGAGAATATTATAAAAATTGATAAATAAATAAGATAAAAGATTTGTATAAGGATTTTTATTTAAAATAGAAATATCTAATTAATAGTACCTTATTCAAATGATGATGAAATTGCTTGTTCCGTGAATTTTATGTATATTAATAAGTATAGTTGGTGATCTGATGAGTCTTATTATGACTTATGTTGGAAGTAAAGGCTGTGTAATGGTTGGTGACAAAAGGAGTATAGGTTTTTTAGGAGATAAAACCCAAAGAGAACTTTTAGAAGAGGAGTTATATTCGGGTAAGATTAAAACCACAGAAGAACTCTTTCAAAAGGCTGGAGAACTTGATATCGCCCTTAAAATCACTGATGAAAGTGAAAAAGTTCGTAACCTTGGTAAGGTACTGGTGGGTGAGGTTAAACTTCGCACTACCACTGAAACTAAGCGTAAAAGAATATATGCAACCACCAATGGTTATCATCAGGTTGAACTTTCAGGTTCAGATATTAAAAAGGTGCAGAGTGGTAAAAGCTCAATTGTGGTTTTCGGGAATAAATTTACCAAAGAAATTGCCAATAAAAGTCTGAAAAAACATTGGAAATCCAAAATAAGCCTGAAAGAAGTGGGGAAAATATTCCAAAGTGTAATGGAAGATGTGGCAAAGATCACTCCTACAGTAAGCTCCCAGTATGATATCTTCATTATCCATCCTCAACTTGACCATAAACAGGCCATGGAACTTCTTAGAAATACCCTAATTAGTGATGTTGAGGAACTGAGAAAATGGCGTGAAAAACTTAAACAGGATATGCTGGAGAAAACCCGAGACATTCAAATGGCTACCAGGATCATCACCCAGGGTGAAGTGGGAAGAGTGAAAAAAGTGGATGGAACCGAAGTTGAAGTAATCCTTGCCCCCGGTGTGGAAGCATTGAACATGGATTGGAATGTTCTTGCCAATGCTGGTGATAGCATTATCATGAAAATGGAAGAGCCAAATCCCTTAAATTTAGGTGATCTGGTGGTGATTGAAGATGAAAATCTGTGTGTAAAAAAGAATAAAACAGGTTTAAGCTGTGATATTATACTTTGCCGAACCAGTGAATAAACAGTCCAAAAGTAAACACATGCAAAAACCAGTGAAAAATTATATAAAGTCAAATAGCAAATTCCAATAGATACTCCATTAAATAACCCGAAATCAGCATACAACATTGGTATAAATTTATAAAAATTATAAAGATTAAGGTGTTATACTAACCATAATAATCAAATCTAGGTGAATATATGAAGTTAACTTTTTTAGGAAGTGGTGGCGGACGCTTTCGCCACTATAACTCAGCGCAGGATGACCGGCGGATTTAGAATCGACGGCATAGATGGTAAAAACCTGCACCTGGATCCTGGGCCTGGGGCTCTGGTAAGAAGTTACCAGTTCGGTGTGAACCCCCTTAAACTCCATGGAATCCTGGTATCACACTCCCACACCGACCACTATAGCGATGCTGAGGTCTTAATTGAGGCTATGACCAAGGGGATGACTAGGAATAAGGGACTGGTAATTGGTAGCCAGAGTGTTATTAACGGATACCAAAGATGGGGGCCCTGTATTTCCAATTATCACTTAAGCAAATCTAAGGTAGAAGTTATGAATGCAGGGGATACGCTTATATTGGATAATCTTAAAATTACGGCAACACCCACCCACCATGGTGACCCTAAAAATATTGGTTTTCGCATGGAATGGGATGGATTCACCTTATCATATACCTCTGACACTGCCTATTTCCCTGAGTTACACCAGCATCATAAGAATGCAGATGTGCTTATTGCCAGCGTGATCAGACCCGGAAATGAGAAAATCAGGGGCCATTTATGTGCAGATGAATTTGCAAGATTAGTTAAGGAAACTTCGCCTAAACTGGCTATTATGACCCATCTTGGAATGAAAATGATTACTGATCATCCTGTTGAGGAGGCTATTAAAATAACTGAAGAAACAGGTATTGAAACCATAGCAGCCTATGATGGTATGGTAATGGACCTGGATAAGTTCCAGAATAAACAGCAAACTCTTGATGAGTATTAATCTAATTAAAAAAACCTAATTATCCGAATTAAAAAAATTATCCTAATTAAGAAATATTATATTAACGGATGAATAGAAAGATTGTTATGCCTCGGTGGCTCAGTCTGGTAGAGCGCGTGACTCGTAATCTCGTGGTCGGGGGTTCAAATCCCCCCCGAGGCTTTATTTCCTTGTTTTAATGGGGAAACTTTAGAAATACCCTTATCATTTAAACTTAATTTAAATTTAATACTAATTATTTAATTTTATAGATTAAGAAACTAGTCCTTAAAGAAATAGTACATCCATCAGGAAGTGATTTCAAAATGAAGGTAATGTTTAATGAAGGTCAGGTAATGTGCAGGGAACATTACCACTGTCCTTATGAAAGTTGCAAGCACAATAGATGGCATGAAGAAAAAGAATCCTGTAAGAGTCGTAGATGTCAGAAAATTCGACAGATGGTTTCCTGTACCAAAACACCCCTTGAAAAAGAACAATAGAGTCTAATTTTAATTAAAATTTACATTTAATAGTATCTTTAATTTGGGAAAATTCCAATACTTATTCTGTCATTAGACTTTCATAAACAAATTCTGGCTTTAAATACTGGATGGATTTATGAACCCACTTCTTAAGAGATGATCTACCATGACCATGGCCACAGCAGCCTCGGCAACTATGGTTACACGAGGACAGATACAGGGGTCGTGGCGTCCCTGGATTTTTATCTCAGTTTCTGTCATGGTTTTAAGATCTACTGTTTTCTGGACTGTGCTTATGGATGGTGTGGGTTTAACTGCCATTCTGGCCACAATGGGCATGCCATTGGATATTCCACCAACGATCCCTCCACTAGTGTTGGTGGTGGTTTTGATCTGGTCACCTTCCATATAATATTCATCATTGGTTGCACTGGCTGTGGATTCTGCTAATTGGAATCCGAAGCCGATCTCCACACCCTTCACTGATCCTATCCCCATGAGAGCCTTAGCAATGTCAGCGTCTAATTTATCAAAAACAGGCTCCCCTAAACCTGGGGGAACACCAAAGGCCAATGTTTCAACTATTCCTCCAACAGAATCTCCTTTTTCTTTAGCTTCTAAGATTTTTTCCTCCATGAGTTTGGCCGCCTTTCGGTCAGCACAACGAACAGGATTTTCACTTGCATATTCTTTTATATGAGTGTAGGCAACGTTTTTGGCCTTCACATCAGCCACCTGAGTCACATGGGAAATAACCTGTATGTTCAAGAGTTTCAGAATTTTTTTGGCAACAGCCCCACCTATTACATGTCCAATGGTGGTTCTGCCACTCCCCCTGCCACCTCCACGATAATCATAACAGCCGTACTTGGCAGTCCATGTGTAATCTCCATGTCCAGGGCGAGGTTTATCACGGAATGGTTCATAGGCAGATGAATCAACATCTTTATTGTACACAACAGCAGTGATGGGTGTGCCATCGGTTTTTCCCTGGAATATTCCTGATAGAATTTCTACCTGGTCTGTTTCTCCCCTTGATGTGGTGATTTTACTGGTTCCAGGTCTTCGAAGGTCAAGTTCGGCCTGTATGTCCGCTCGTGATAGTTCCAGTCCTGCCGGACAACCATCAATCACAGCCCCCAGTGCTGTGCCATGACTGGAGCCAAAAGTTGTAACCTTAAACAAGTTGCCTGTTGTGTTTCCTGCCATTTAAATCAACTTCCATTTTCAAACTTCTATTTAACTATTATCTAAACTATGGTAAATAATTCATTAAACCATGCAATGAATATATTCCTATTGAAAAAATCTTCAATTATTTATCAAATATTCATGGTACTAAAAGTATTGCTGGTTAAAAATACCAGCACCTATCTAAAACTGCTTTCACTAGAAAAACTGCTTTCACTTAGATAATTAGTTAATTTTCTCTGGTTAACGCATATAAAGCCTGGTTATATATTTTCCCTTCTTTAATAACACTCTTTTTCATAATACCTTCAAGTTGGAAACCATTTTTCTCAAGTACCCGTCTTGATGCTGTGTTATACTCCAATGGTTTGGCGAATATTCTTTCCAGCCCCAATTCATTGAATCCATAATTTACAATTCCTTTAATCGCAGATGATGTGATACCTTTACCCCAATATTTTTCCCCTAACCAGTAACCTAGTTCTGCAGATATCCTTTCAATATCCTCTCCAAGTGTTAGACCTATTCCACCAACTGCATGATTATTAACGGTTATGGCAAGAAAGCAGTTTTTTTCTTCACAAGAAGTGATCTCTAACCAATTTTTACCATCTTCAAGTGTGTAGGGGGAGGGGAATAAATCTCTCATATTGATGGCTATGTGGTAATTGTTGGCATTCTCTACTAAACTTTCAAGATCTAAAAGGTTCCACCGCCTTAAAACACACTTTTCACCTTTGATTCTCATTATTTGCACCATTTGAGATTATATTTATCACTTATTAATAATGTACCATCTACATTCAAACATAAAATATCTTACTATCGCTGCCCATTGTGTATGTTATAACTGTTAGTTCTTGTTTTTCTACTTTTTTGCCTCCCTTAAAATAAATCTGTCTACAGAAACCTAAGTAATCCAAAATTTATTGATTGCAGTTACAAATCATTGCAATCAAAGGGTATCAAGTGAATAAATCAGAGCAATCAATGCCAATGTGTTCCTATAACTCTAGATATTGGTTTTGAAAAAGGGGATTGGTGCTTATAAAAATAAAATCAATTAATGTTCTGTTTTTGAGAAAAAAATGAAAAAAGGGAATGAAAAAATTAAATTTCCCGGGTAAATAGGGTTGGATTATTTTCTTTTTTCAATTACAAATCCTGCTAGCACCATTAACACTGCTAAGACCAGTACAACTATAGGAACTCCAGTAGTTTGCATCCCAATAGTTGCAGCCTGTGCCTCAGCCTGCTCCTGAGCATTGATTGTTGTTATAGCTACTATGACAGGCTGACCAGTGCAAGTTGTGCTGATGATGGTTGGTGCGATGTTAAAGGTTCCTGCCCGGAGAACTCTCACATTTAGATATAATAGTGGGTCTCCTACAGGTACATCTCCCAGAACCCAGGTTAAGGTTCGTGTTGCAGGGTCGTAGGTTGGTTGTCCCCAGTCTGGTGAATATGCACTGACAAATTCCAATCCATCAGGTATGACATAGGTCATTATAACACCATTTGCCGTGTCCGGTCCATTGTTACCTACTTTGTAGGTGATGGTTACAGTGCTTCCCACAGTAGTGTTAATGAGTGTTGGATTTACGTTAACTACCAGATTACACTTTTTCACATGTAGACATGCCTGCTGGTCTGGAACTGGTTCTAACAAGTAAGTGCAGGATGAGAAATCAGTTGCATTGTTGCAATAGTCTTTACCTGCATCTTCCGGTGTCATGACTTTTGTGAAGTTTAAGGTGGCAGTGGTTCCATTTACTAGAACTCCAATATCCCAAAGTCCAGTTAAAGGGTTATAGGTTCCCTGTGAAGGTGTACCGGGTGTAAATCCAGCCAGAAGAATATCGGTTAGGGTCACACCCACTGCATCATCTGGTCCATTGTTGGTTACACTGACAATGAATATACCAGTTCCACCAACATTTACTGGTGTGTTGCTGGTTTTAGTCATTGTCAAGTTTGCTGCTGCTGGCACGTTTATAGTGGCATTGGCTTCGTTAGCCCAGTTGGTCAGTTCACCTGTTGCATTTACCAGTGCTGTTATGTTTAGTGTTGCGTTGGTGTTGTTTAATAAGGTTCCAACGTTCCATAATCCTGTTATGAAGTCATATGTTCCTTGTGTGGATTGGTATGAGGCGAATACTAATCCTGTTGGTAAGTTATCTACTACCTGCACGCCTGAGGCATCGTTTGGTCCGTTGTTATGTGCTATTACCGTGAATACAATTGTACTTCCGAAGTTTGGTGTGGGGTTGTTCACAGTTTTTGTAATAACTATGTGGGAATGTGGTGGGATATCCAATTGTGCGCTTGCGTTGCCGTATGGTGATCCTTGTGGGTATTCAGGATTGTAAGTGGATTGTGTTGTTTGGAATACTGTGTTGTTTAGGGTGGTGTTTGCTGCTGTTATCTGTCCCGGTATTGACACCCACAATGTATGGCCTGTACCAATAACTGCACCAAATGACCCTGGCCATGTGACGGGAATGTTATTCCAGCTTCCTGCATCAAATTTAGATTGGAAGTAACTGCCGGGTGCGAATCCTGCTGGTAGAGTATCACTTAGAGTGATTGCAGCATCACTAGGGCCGTTATTTGTTGCACTGAAAACAATCCAGACGTTATCCTGGTACTGTGCTGTAATTATTGTTTGTCCGTCTTGGGTAGCTCTCCACTCTTTAGTGAGGGTAAAGATGGATGCAGGTGGTACATTTATTGTTTCGTTGTCTTTGCTCCATGGAAACGGATCAAAGGTTGTCTGGTTGGTTACATAAGCCCAGTTGGTTATGGTTCCCACTTCGGTTACGTTGGCTGTTATGTTCAAGAATGCTGATGTGCCGTTTAATATTGTACCTATATTCCATATTCCAGTATTTGGATTAAATGTTGTTCCGGGTGTAAATATTGATGAAACGTAGGTTAATCCGGTGGGTAAGAAGTCTGTAACCTCTACACCTTGGGCATCGTTTGGTCCTGTGTTCAATGCTGTGATGGTGAATGTTACTAAACTCCAATAATTTGGTGTGGAATTGGAAACTATTTTGTCTAGTACTACGTGTGCAGCTTCGCTTACAGTTATGTTAACGGTTGCGTTGTTGTCCGGGTGCGGATCGAAGGTGGTTGTGGTAACATTTACGAAATTGGTTATTAATCCAGTGGCATTCACTATTGTTGTTATATTTATGGTTGCATTTTGATTGTGGTTAATGGTTCCTAAGTGCCAAGTGTATATGTTTCCTACAATTGAGAATGGGACTGGTGTTGAAGACACAAAGATCAAGCCGGTTGGCCATACATCCTGAACCACTACATTTTGAGCTGGATCCGGTCCTGCATTGCACACACCAATGGTGAAGTGGATGGTATCACCAAAATCTGGTGTTGCACTGTCTACTTTTTTGCAGATTGAGAGATCTGCTGTGGGTACATAGGGGTTTTGGACGAAAAGTTCTATTAAATCATGGTTGTTTAGGGGGTTGGGGTCGAATTCAGTTCCGTTGACGGTGGCTATGTTGGTTATGTTTCCAATGAACATATTGCTGATGGTGGCGTTAAAGATAAGGGTCACTATTTGACCAGAAGTTAAAGTTCCTATGTTCCATATTCCCGTGAGATGATCCCAAGTTCCTTGACTAGGGGTGGCTGCGCCAAATGATGCTATTCCAGTGGGTAGGGGGTCATATGCCATTACGTTATTTGCAGTGTTCGGTCCGAGGTTTGTAACTGTCAGGGTGAAGGTTACGTTTTGTCCAGATGTTAGGTCTTGTGTTTGGTTGGCTGATTTTAATATGGCCAGATCTGCAGCGGGTATTAAATTGCTGATAAACGTTGCATTTTTACACAAAGTTCCATTAACATATGCACTCACTATGTTAGTGAGAGTGGTTGGGGGTACTGTGGCAATATCTACTACTCCTCGAACCCAGAAATTGACAATTTGACCAACAGAAAGGCTTCCGAGAACTACATTCTGCCCTGAAGTGTAAGGACTCCAGTTAACATTGTCCAAAGAGTATTGGACACTAGTATGGACTTGACTAGGTAGAGCGTCAGAAAAGCTTACAATCCAGGCAGTATGGGGCCCATTGTTTCTTATGCTCATTTCATAGGTTAACAAACTTCCAGGCCAAACAGGCTCAGGATTACCCTCTTTAGTCACATTAAGACATGCTGGGAAATCTACTAGGGGAATAGGTAATGTTAAGTTACCGGTGATGTTATTGGGGTCTGTGTAAGTGACGTTTGCAACTACGTTGGTGGGAATATTGAATCCGTTCTTCAGTGACATTAAATTGTAACTGACATTCCAGGATTGTCCTTGACCAAGAGTGGGTATATACCAGGTTAAGGTTCGGGTACCATCCGGGTTTAAAACATTGGTTGTTGGGGCAATGGTAGCACCTATATAGGTCATATAGTCTGGTACAACATCTGTGACTGTGATATTTTTAGCTTTGGTGGTTATACTTTGGAATATCTGGTTATAGATACTGTCAATGACAGATGCATTGTTGGCAAAATAATATTGTGGCACGCCATTTATAACAGATGCCATCTGTGTCAATACAACTGGATCAACATCCGGTCCCAAACCTATGGTATAAACATTGTATCCCAGACTTTTAGCCAGTGTAGCAAAATATATTGCCCTCTGGTCAGGATTGTCGGTTGCATTACCTCCTGCATTAAAGATTCCATCGGTTAGTAAGATGATGTTTCTTTGATTTGCAGGAAGTGACGATGAACTAAGTATATTGATAGATGTTTCCATGGCCAGAGCACCATTGGTTGTTCCTCCGGGAGTGTTCTGGTTCACCACATTAATAGCCTGATTGAAATTACTGGTTAAACCTTGCTGTTGTTTTATTATGTTAGCCCAGTTAACCACACCAACTTGGTCGGTGGTGTTGTTCATTTTGTTTATGAAACTGATGGCTCCGGTTTTTCTAAGTCCAGTGGGGTCACTGGTACTCATACTTCCAGATGCGTCTATGGTAAAAACCACATCCGCAGGAAGTCGGGTTGTGTTACTCGATCCATTCACTTCTATGTAAACCGTGGCCGTATCAACCCCGGTCACTTGGGCAGTTTTATTTGCTTCTACAGGCTCCTCTTGAGCAAATACTGCTCCAGCCATAAAAAGCACCATGACTACCATAAATAAACTTAAAATCAATTTTTTTTGCACTTTCCCCCCCCCTTATGTTTAAATAAGTTTTAAGAATTAGAATTAATGAAATCAATGTATTCCTGAAATCAATGCATTCCCTTTTATAAGGAAAAAAAATGTATAAACAAATCGGGATATTTTGTAGGTTTCTTCTTATATTGGGCAAATTTGATTGTTATTTATACTTATATTGTTTATTATATATTAATATGCCACTAAATGGTTAGGTGGCTCTGTCAAAAACTTGGGGGTTAAGAGTCAAAAACCTTTTTTTGGTTTAGGATTTCTATTCTGATATTTATTCGCGACATTGCGCCTTTTTTAATCTTCATTATTCTTTTAATACTTTTAGGAAAGCTTTTTTGGAATT
>JAHKLQ010000098.1 GCA_020854975.1 Methanobacterium sp. | reverse complement strand
TGTTGGGTGTTGGTGGATATTTTCATTCCCTCTTCTACCTGAGTTTCACATGATGTGACCAGGCGACCATCTTCATTTTCAACCAGACATAACCTACAGGCCCCCATAGGCTTTAAATCAGGGTGATAACAGAGATGAGGAATGTAAATTCCATTTCGAAGTGCTGCCTTGAGAATGGTTTCTCCTTTCTCGGCTTTGATCTGTAATCCATCTATGGTGAATTTTATTTCATCCATCTAAATGCCTCTAAAATCTATGATAAACGATTAATCTACTATTATATTTCGTCATTACTTTGATGATTTGATGATAATCTATTATAATCCTCTAATCAACTTATTTATGTCCTTGGCGGTGATACACGTTTGATTGAGTCATATTTACCCTGACATAAATCCATACATGTGCCGCATCTTATACATTTTTCCTGGTTGATCATGTGGGGCTGCTTTTTTTCTCCACTTATGGCTTCAACAGGACATGATTTAAGGCACAGTCTGCATCCTGTGCATTTTTCTGGTAATATTACATATGAGATCAGTTCTTTACAGTGCAGTGCTGGACAGATCTTGTCCTGGATGTGTGCATCGTATTCGGGTCGGAAGTAACGTAAGGTGGTTAACACCGGGTTGGGAGATCCTTGACCTAAACCACATAGAGAAGCTGCTTTAATGGCTTCAGCCAGTTCTTTTAAAAGTTCAATGTCACCAGGTTGGCCTCTGCCTTCGGTTATATCGGTTAATATGTCCAGCATCTGTTTGGTTCCCAATCTGCAGGGCACACATTTACCGCATGATTCGTTTTGGGTGAATTTCAAGAAATAATGGGCCACATCAACCATGCAGGAGTCTTCATCCATGATCACCATCCCTCCAGAGCCCATTATGGCTCCGGCCATGTTCAATGAGCTGTAATCTATGGGTGTATCCAGGAACTCTTCAGGTATGCATCCTCCTGAAGGTCCACCTACCTGAACTGCTTTGAACTTTTTATCATCAGATATTCCCCCTCCAATGTCGTATATGACTTCTCGTAGGGTTGTTCCCAGAGGCACTTCTATTAAACCTGTGTGACGGACATTTCCCACCAGGGCGAAAGTTTTAGTTCCTTTACTGTCCTTGGATCCTACTTCACTGAATTTGTTTGGGCCTTTCTGCATTACCAGGGCCACTCCTGCCATGGTTTCCACGTTGTTTATGACCGTGGGTTTACCCCATAAGCCAGAAGTGGTGGGGAATGGGGGGCGAGTTCGTGGAGTGCCCCTTTTACCTTCTATAGATGCAATGAGGGCTGTTTCTTCCCCACAAACGAATGCTCCTGCTCCTTCTTTAATTTTGATGTTGAAGTTGAATCCAGAATCCAGAATATTCTCACCCAGAAAGCCCTGTTCTTTCATCTGAGAGATGGCCTGTTTCAGGGTCTTCAGGGCAAGGGGGTACTCTGCTCTGCAGTATATGTACCCTTCATGAACTCCTATGGCATAGGCAGCAATGACTATTCCTTCCAGTACAGAGTGGGGATCACTTTCCAGGAGTGAACGGTTCATGAATGCTCCAGGGTCACCTTCATCAGCATTACACACCAAATATTTGGTTTCTGATTCTTCATCCCTGCATAACTGCCATTTCATCCAGGTGGGGAAACCTGCTCCTCCTCTTCCCCTCAAACCAGATTGTTTAACCTCGTTAATAACCTCTTCAGGTTCCATTTTCAGGGCCTGACTTAACCCACTATAACCTCCCTGGGCCAGGTAATGTTGAATATTGTGGGGGTCAATTAATCCACAGTTTCGGAGGATCCGTCTCACCTGTGGTTTTAAGACTGGGAGATCCCGTAGTTTGGGAATGCTTTCCATTTCCTCTTCACCAAGAGTTCCCAGTGCATAATCTGCCATGGGGTTTTCTCCATCAATGTAAGAGTGGACCAGTTCTTTTGCAGTTTCAGGAGTTACCCTTCCATAGAATACAGGAGGATTATTTGGTTTAATGATGGTGATGATTGGTTCTTCATAGCAAAGCCCTATACAGCCCACCTTCACTATTCTGCATTCTATACCATTTTCTTCACATTCCTCTTGGATTACAGATGCTACTTCTTTAGCACCAGCAGAATTGCCACAAGTAGCAGAACCCACCATTACAACCGGTTTTTCACTCTCATAAACCGATTCTAATTCTTTTTTGGCCAATTGAACCATTCTATTAAAGTCCATACTCCATTTACTCCTATCAAAATTTACTTCATAAAACCTGTTGAATTGTTATTGTATATCTATTAAAAGACTGTTACATTTCCCATATTTTTAAAAAAGAAGCCAAAAATGATTTTAATCCTGCGGATTTATCCTGTGAATGTCCTTATTCATAAATTACAGTCCAAAATTTTTCTTCAGATTAGTTCACTGTTTTGACTTGACATATGTTTATTGTATGACATGATACTTCTCAATAAATACTTATTTTTTCTAATTATGATCACTATATAAATTGAATCTTATAATAAGAATAAACATTCTGGATAGTTTATTTTATATTATGTCCTCTAAACATTCTTTTAAAACCGATATCGCTCGATTCTGGTTCTAAAGTCAGTTTTTGTATGGTAAAATATATCTGCTTCAGGTTATATATAATGTGGTTAGATCGAGTTTATTATATTATGGTATTAGATTGAGTTAGGGTTAAATCTTGAGTTTGGAGGTTGGTTAGATGTCTGAAAAACTACCAAAACATTACACGAATATTAAAGAGAAATTTCCTGAATATGGTGCTGCACTGAGTAACCTGGGAGAATCTGTTCGTAATTCCGGCCCTCTTGATGAAAAAAGTGTTCAACTCATACAATTAGCTGCTTCAGCTGCCATCAGATCAGAAGGAGGGGTTCACAGCCATGCCAGAAGGGCTATTGAAAATGGAGCATTAGAAGAAGAGCTTTACCAGACAGTGCTCCTGCTTACCAGTACTATTGGTTTTCCCAATGTGGCAGCATCCATCTCCTGGATCAATGATATTGTCGAAGGTTGATGGGGAAATTAAAGAAGAATATTATCTAAAAGGATATTTTAAAAAAGAATATTTCTAAAAACCATTTAATTTCCTTTTTTGAGGTTCGTATGCACAAAATGTTCCAGAAAACCCGCATTGTTAAGGTTAAGCATCAGGCACGTGAGGTAGAGGATCTGGTGGCTTCAGATGCCAAAATAAAACTGGTGGTTAATGGGAAAGAACTGGGTAAATTTTATTTAAGCCCCAGTGACCTGGAAGACTTTGCATTGGGTTATTTACTTGATGAAAGGTACATAAAATCATGTGAAGATGTCAGTGCAGTGAAATTTAGCTCTGAATCAATCCATGTTCTTCTGAAAGAACATGAAACTATGGAAACGGATGATTTAGCCTGTTATGATGGTTGGGTTCATCGAGATCAGACTATAATCCCTGTTATCTCCAATCTTAAGGTGAAAAAGGAAAAGATCCTCCAGGCTTATGATCTTTTAATTGAAAAGGCAGAGGTATGGTCTAAAACTGGTGGCACCCATGTGGCTGCCCTGGTAGATGAAGATCATTTCATAGTCCGGGAAGATGTAAGCAGACATGTAGCTATTGATAAGGTGATTGGTGCTGGTTTAAAAGAAGGTATTGATTTTTCAATGAGTTTTCTCGTGTGCAGTGGTAGGATACCTCCAGATAGGGTGGTTAAACTGGCCAATGTGGGCATACCTCTCATGGTAACCAAAGCCGCACCTACCATGGAAGGTTTAAAGGTAGGAGAAAAAGCAGGCATCACTCTGGTTGGTTTTCTCAGAAATGGCAGGTTCAATATTTACACTCATCCTGACAGAATAGTGGTTTAAAATTTGTTTATTTAGTTTATCAAATGTTATTTTATTATTCAGCCAAATAATTTGAAGCCAAAAGAATCTAAAATACTTTAAAAATAATAAAAAAATGAAAAAAGGAGAAACTAATAAGAACAATAAAGTTAACATCCAAATAAAAGGAATAACATCTAAATTAAGACGTTCATTCTATAACGGTATGCCTGGCCTTCATATCCTCTTCTGTTTTTCCCATTTCAACCATTAACTGGGCTATTAATCCATCCAAGAAGATTAGGCTGGTAACCTCAAATAGAGTCCCTAATGGGGATAGAGACTGGTGTTTTCCGTTAATCTGACGAGTGATATAATTTTTTTCAGAATCTATTTTGGTTCGACCCTTAATGTGTACCACCACATCTGACATCTTTGCTAGAGTGGAATCCACATATGAAGTTACAGCAATAATTTTTGTTCCTCTTTTCTGTGCTATTTTCGCCGCACTGATTATACTAAATGTTTCACCAGAACCTGAGATTGCTAAAAGACAGTCCTCACTGGCTAATGCCGGTGTGGTGGTTTCTCCCACAACATAAACACTTACACCTAAGTGCATAAGGCGCATGGCAAAAGCTCTAGCTACCAGACCAGATCGTCCTAATCCCATTACAAAAACGTTTTTAGATGACCCTAACATCCCAGTCATTTCTTCAATGTTCTTTGAATCAAGTTCTTCTGAAACAGAGAGTACGTTGTCCACTATTTCATCTATAGCCTCATTTAAAATCAATTGTTTCACCGTTAGTACCATTATTTCGTGATTTATATCTATTTGGTTTGATATATATAATCCTATATTTAATTTAAGTACCATAATTCCGACATTTACTATTTGGGTAATGGTTTGAAACTCTCAATTGTCCATATCACTCCCCTAAAAAAAGAAATTGACCTGGTTTACATGATTTAAACCTTTGAAAAAAGTTTAATGAAGACTTATGAAGTTTAATCCCACATTAAATCTGGAAATAAATGGTGAAAAGTTTAGTTACAGACTTTTCGATGCTTTACTGCACATATCAGAAACCTGGTCTCAGAGAGAAGCTGCTAAAAGGTTAGGAATATCCCATGCAGTTTTAAACCGGAGAATTCGAGATGCTGAAGATAAATTAGGATTTAAATTGGTGTATACCACTGGATCAGGTTCAGGTCTTACACCCCAGGCTATTTCAATCCTTACAAAATATCATCAATATCTGAAACGGCTTCAAGAAAGAGATAAACCAGTTATTTGCAGTGGAAATATCTCCACCAGTTTGATGGATGTCTTAGCCCATTATTATGGTTTGGAAACTGTGATTACCAGTACTGATGACTTGAATGTTATTGAGATGGCTGGAATGGGTTTAGCAGATGTTCTGGTCTTAGATGATCCTGTGCATGCTTTTTTGCATGACCTTGATTTTATTCCCATAGCCAGGGACCATATGGTGCTTATTTCCGGTTTTGAGGGAATACCTCAAAGCATGGAAGATTTGGAAGGTAAAAAATTCGTTGAAATCCAACACTCTGCCCAGAGACTGGCCTGGAACACGTTGGACCAGTTAAAAATAGATTATGAAATTGTTGAAGTGTGTAATTCTCCTCACACCGCCCTGAAAATGGTCACAGGTAGTGATGATCTTCATACTTTCCTTAACCACAGTTTCACATCAGGAATTGTTGCAGGATCAGATTTACTTAAAGAAGATACTGCACACATCATCAGCATGATCCTCTGGAACCCGAACCCTCAACTAGAAAGTTTTTTGGAATTTATACTGGGAAAAGGGCAAAAAATAGTTGAAAAGTGTGGTTTTGATAGAATTGAATGATTTTTTTACCTGACGAACTAATTTTAAATTGATTTTAATGTGGATTCAGCACTTAAAAAGCAGATTAACACTATAGATTAGTTACTTTTAAATAATCTTAAAATAAAAATAAAGCAGGTGATTGTTCTGAGGGAAAAAAGAGATTTACTAGCTATTGGACACACAGCACTGGACTATATAATTCAGGTTAATGAGTTTCCCCAATCTAATTCTTCTACTACGATAAATAACATGAAAACTTTCCACGGGGGAGCTGCAGCCAATGTAGCAATGGTTGCATCATCCTTAGGACTTAAATCTTCCCTGGTATCCGCAGTTGGAGGAGATTTCCTGCATTCAAAATATCAACAACACCTAAAAGATTGTGATATTGATATACAGGATATGATAATGGTTGAAGAGGATAAAACACCTACTGCATTTGTTTTAACTGATAATAATCATGACCAGATATTTTATTTTTACTGGGGGGCGGCAACTCGATTTAAAACCTCACCAGTTCCAGAGGATGGTATAAAAAATGTTCGAGCAGTTCATTTAGCTACCGGGGATCCTTCATTCAACTGGAAATGTGGTAAATTCGCCCGTAAGAAAGGTAAAACTATCTCCTTTGATCCGGGTCAAGATCTGCACATGTACTCTACTCAAGACTTGATGGATGTTCTGAAGGTCACTGATATCCTTTTCGGAAACCACCATGAAATTCAACGCATTTTAGAAAATCTGAAAATGAACGTGGAGGAATTACGTAGTCATGGTCCTTCAATTGTGGTTGAAACTAAAGGTAAGGAAGGTAGCGTTATCTATGCTGATGAAACTATTAATGTGGATGCTCTTGCCCGTGAACCTGTTGACCCCACCGGTGCCGGTGATTCTTATCGTGCTGGGTTCCTGAAATCATACCTGGAAGGTGAATCACTTGAATATTGTGGTAAAGTAGCTTCTGCTGTGTCTTCATTCGTGGTTGAAGCTGAAGGATGTCAGACCAACATTCCCAATATTAAAATGGTGTATGATCGAATGCGCAAAGAAAAATGATTCTTTTTAGGGATTAATATCTAATTTAAATTTTTTATCAAATTTCCATAAAATTGCATGTACTTGGAGATTAAAACCATATCTATTTTTATGGGAAATATAAAATCAAATTAAGATTAATATCAATCATTTGGTATGGACTTTTATACAGACTGTATGGGCGTTTATAAAATGGAAAAATCCAAGATAAACTACGTCTACTAAAGTAAAGCTGATACGGTGATTCATATGACACAAATGGACGATGCTAAAAAAGGGATTATAACTGATGAAATGAAATCCGTGGCAGAAGCGGAAAATGTTGACGTTGAATTCATCCGAAAATCTGTAGCCCAAGGTACCATTGCTATTCCCAGTAATAATGGACGGGAAGTAAAAGCTGTAGGTATTGGAGCTGGACTCCGGACCAAGGTCAACGCCACCATTGGAACTTCCACAGATATATGTGATTTTGATATGGAAGAAGAAAAGGCCAGAGTTGCCATGGCTAATAACGCTGATACACTGATGGAACTATCTGTGGGTGGAGACCTTGATGAAATCAGAAGAAGAATTTTGAAAATATCTGACATACCTGTGGGTAGTGTTCCTGTATACCAGGCTGCCATTGAAACCATCCGTGAAAAGGGTGCTGCCATTTACATGGATGAAGATGTTATGTTTAAGGCCATAGAAAAACAGGCTAAAGATGGTATTGATTTCATGGCTATTCACTGCAGTGTGAACATGGAAACTCTTAAACGTCTCAAAAGACAGGGACGTGAAGGTGGACTGGTTAGCCGTGGAGGGGCTTTAGTATCTGCCTGGATGGTGGAAAACGAAACTGAAAACCCACTTTACAAAAACTATGACTATATCTTGGAAATCGCCAAAGAACATGATTTCGTGATGTCCATGGCCAACGCCATGCGTGCCGGAGCTATTGCCGATGCCACTGACCGTGCAGGAGTTCAGGAACTCATCATTCTAGGAGAATTAATTGACAGAGCACGTGAAGCTGGTGTACAGACCATTGTGGAAGGTCCCGGTCATATACCTCTAAACGAAATCCAGGCCAACGTAACTATACAGAAAAAACTCTGTCGCGGAGCTCCGTTCTACATGTTAGGACCCATCGTAACGGATATCGCACCCGCCTATGACCATATAGTTTCATCCATAGGTGCTTCCCAGTCCGCTGCTGCCGGAGCAGACTTCATCTGCTATGTTACCCCTGCTGAACACCTGGCACTCCCTGGACCAGAAGATGTGAAAATGGGAGTTATATCCAGTCGTATTGGAGCCTACGTGGGAGACATGGCCAAAGGAATACACAACGGAGAAAAGGACCTGGAAATGGCTAATGCCCGTAAAAAACTTAACTGGGAAGCTCAGTACGCAGCATCAATCTGCCCTGCAGATGCAAGAGCTATAAGGGATGCCAGACCCCCAGAAGATCCTGACACCTGTACTATGTGCGGAAGCTACTGTGCAGTTAAAATTGTGAATGAATGGCTGGATGAAGCTTCCACTGACGTTTTCGAATAAACTCATCCCCCATTTTTTTATTTTAACCAATAATCCATATTATTTTATTTTTATAAGAAGGTGAATTGAATTGAAACACTGGACTGAACGAATTGCATCTGATCTTACTAACTGGAACGTGGATCAACACGTGGTAGCCAGTGGAACCTCCATATCTGGCTCTATTCATATCGGAAATTCTTGTGACGTTTTCATAGCCAATGCCGTAGGTAAATCCCTTACAAAACTTGGTGAAAACGCTAAAACCATCTGGATTGCTGATGACCATGATCCTTTAAGGAAAGTTCCCTATCCTCTACCTGAATCTTACGAAAAATATTTGGGTGTTCCTTACTCCCAGATTCCCTGTCCTGAGGGTTGTTGTGACAACTTTGTAGAACACTTTGAGAAACCATTCCTGGAAACCCTGCCTGCCTTTGGGATAGACTTGGAAACCTATTCTGGTTTTAAAATGTACCATGACGGAGTTTACAATGATTATATTCGTAAATCATTGGAAAGAGCTCCCAGGATCAGGGAAATTTTCAACCAGTACCGGGAACATCCCTTGAAAGCTAACTGGTTACCCTACAATCCCATCTGCAGTGAATGTGGCCGGGTGAACACCACCACTGCTTATGACTATCAGGGAGACACTGTTTTCTACCGGTGTCAGTGTGGTCATGAGGGTGAAATGGATATTAAATCAGGTGAAGGTAAGTTAACCTGGCGTGTGGAGTGGGCTGCCCGTTGGAAAATCTTTGGTGTGACCTGCGAACCCTTTGGAAAAGACCATGCAGCCAGTGGCGGGTCTTATGATGTGAGTAAAGTCATATCCCAGGAAATCTTTGATTACAGAGCTCCTTATCCTGTTCCTTATGAATGGATCACCCTGAAAGGTGATGCCATGAGTAAATCTAAGGGTGTTTTCTTCACCCCCGGCCAGTGGCTGGAAATCGGAGCCCCTGAAACCCTTAATTACTTCTTATTCCGAAGTAAACCCCTGAAACATAAGGATTTCGACCCAGGTATGCCATTTTTAGACTTTATCGATCAGTACGATCGGGTGGAGAGGATCTTCTATGATGCTGAGGAGGCAGCTTCTGAGAAGGAGATGGAGAAACTCAAGAAAATCTATGAAGTATCCCAGATCAAGTCAGCAGATTCCATGCCTTTCCAGACATCTTATCGTTTCCTTACTGTGGCCCGACAGATAAGTGATGATCCAGAGACCATCTTCCAGATACTGGAACGTAATTCACAGCTACCTGCAGATATGGAAGGTGCAGAATATGATAGTGTTAGTCCGGAAGTCAAGGATAAACTGAACAACAGATTGGTTAATGTGGAAAACTGGCTGGAAACTTATGCACCTGAATTCGTTAAGTTCCAGGTGCAAAAAGAACTACCACAAGTGGAACTTAATGAAAAACAGGAAGCATTCCTTTTAAAGGTGGCTGATCTTCTGGAAACATCAGATTACACCTCACAGGAATTGCATGATGAAATGTACCTCATCCTGAAAGACCTG
This sequence comes from Methanobacterium sp., assembly GCA_020854975.1. Taxonomy (GTDB): domain Archaea; phylum Methanobacteriota; class Methanobacteria; order Methanobacteriales; family Methanobacteriaceae; genus Methanobacterium; species Methanobacterium ferruginis. The sequence continues at coordinate 2,183 of JAHKLQ010000098.1, read as the reverse complement.
GGATTAAAACCTCAAAAGGCTTTCCAGGCAATTTACAAGATCATTATTGGAAAGAAACAGGGTCCCAGAGCAGCTTCATTCGTACTGTCTCTGGATAAGGATTTTGTGATTAAAAGGTTCCGAAGAGAGGCTTAATTTTAAGTCTCCCATAATTATTTTAATATTCCAATTATGGTTACACATTTATTTGGTGAGCCATTTTTTTTGAGGATAAAATTAATGATGAATTAGGAGTTATAAGTTATAAGTGGGAGGATTGTTTTATTTGAGGGTGAAACTCACAGAAAGAGAAGTACTAAATCCAGTGGGAGAAGTTCAGGAGAAGAAAATAAAGTTAATTCCACTCCCCTATGATTTTGATAAAGTCTCTTTAGTTGATAACACCAAACCCGGAGCCGATATTATACTGAAAGTTCTTTCAGAATCTTTAGGTAACCGGGAGCACCTATGGGTGCAGAAACCAGCAGGGGCTCCTGCCACCAAACAGCAGATCCAGGAAGCTGCCTCTTCAGATCTGGCAATTTTAGCACTGGGAGACTGCGGATCCTGCACTAGCTGGGTTGTACTGGATGCTATTCGCCTGGAAAAATGTGGCACCCCCACCATATCCGTCTGTTCAGATCATTTCGCCCCCTTTGCCCGGGAACTTGCTGATTCCCATGGACTAAAAAGTCTGCGAATCCTGGAAGTGGAACATCCCATAGCCGGACTTTCAGATGAGAAAATTGAAGAAAAAGCAGGAAAAATAGTTGGTAATCTTCTTTATCTCCTCCAGATACCTTAACTTCTTTACCCTCTCCAAATACCTTAATTTAGATATTGATAGATCATTATAGCAAGGTTAAGATCAACTATGACCAAAAACGATGATAAGTTAAAAGTCAATGCAAACTCCTGTGGCTGCCTCATAGATGATTTGCTGGCTGATAAACCAGATAAGGGTGATGATCGTCTTTGCAGTGCCAGAGACAGTGATATGGAGTTTTTTGTTGATCCTGATGCAGAGAAGGTTAGTCATGATTTTTATCAACGTCGATTGACTGATGGTCTACCCATCATACCCCCCACCAGAGAACGGGTGAACCGTTTCCTTGCTTTCAGTGTATACGAAGCTGAAGATGTTTTAGGCATTCTCCCCCCTAAGATGGGTCAGGCCACCGTTGAAAAGATTGCCATTAACGCGGTTATGGCCGGGTGCTTACCCCAATTCCAACCAGTTCTGGAGCAGGTTATAAAGGCCATATCCCAGGAAAAGTTTAACCTGGCCGGAGTTAACGCCACCACTCATCCTGTTTCCATTTGCACCATTATAAATGGACCTTTAGCAGATGAACTGGGGATGAACAGTGCTACGGGGTGTTTGGGTCCGGGAAATATGGCTAATGCAAGTATAGGGCGAGCCATCCGTTTATGTCTAATTAACATTGCTAGTGCTCTTCCCGGAATTGGGGATCATGCCACCCATGGTTCACCAGCCAAGTACACTTACTGTTTTGCAGAAAATGAAAAACAAAGCCCATGGGATCCCTTACATGTGGAAAGAGGCTACAAAGAAGATGATAATACTGTAACTGTTCTGGCGGCTGAAGCTCCCCATAATGTCAATGATCATCGCAGTCAAGGTGCTGAAGATCTTCTGGACACCATCTGTCATACTGCAGCCACAGCAGGATGTAACAACAGCCATGTGCCTGGTGAATTATTGGTGATCGTGAGTCCAGAGCATGCTGCGACTATTGACCAGGAGGGATGGTCAAAAAAAGATGTGCAGAATTATATACACAAAAATTCCCGACTACCCGCAGTTTTAGGTGATCGTGGCGGTCGCAAGCTGGATGAAAAATGGATAAGTCAGGGCGAAGTATATATAACCCGTTCCCCTCGAGACGTGACTCTAGTGGTGGCTGGAGGGCCGGGGAGACATACCATGATCAGCCATGGCTTTGGAAGTGGATCAGAATCTGTCACCATGACCTTAAACCCTGAAAGACGGGACAAAAGTTAGTTTTGTAAAATGAATTCAGAAAATAAGGATTAAGGGATAAGGATTAAGGGATAAGGACTAAGAGATAAAAAGTAATGGATTTATTTTTAATCTGTGGAATAACCAACACGTTCCATTTCAGCTTCCCATGTCTCCGGATTCTCTTCAATATATCTTTCCAAAATTTCTCTACACTCAT
>JAHKLQ010000138.1 GCA_020854975.1 Methanobacterium sp. | reverse complement strand
TGATAATTGCTTATCTTCTAACTATTCAAATAAGGATAGGAGTACCGTATTGGGATGTTTTTAACTATCTTAACAATGCACTCTTTTTTGCAGGTATAAATGGTGGGGGTGTTACCACCTATTTACCTCCCTTAATTCCTTTTTTAACCTCTCTTATTTTTAGAATGGGATATGTGTCCATTGATTCCATTTTTGTAGTAACTGGTCTGGTATCTATAATTGGTGTTGTTGGATTATATCTGCTTTTAAAGGAACGTTTTAATGCCATTCAAAGTTTTACAGGTAGTATAATTTTCATTTCATTACCCGTTGTAATATCCTGGGTGGTTAGTGGTGGTATTGATATTCCAGGAGTTGTTTTTTCGATTTGGACCATTTATTTCATGATTGTTGGGTTAAAAAGAGATTCAAGGTTTTTATATTTTGTTTTACCACTTTTTATAATTTCTTTCCTTGCCAGGTTCACAGCTGGTTTAATTATTTTACCTGTGTTTCTTTATTTTTTAATGAATTTAAATGATTTTAAACAGATTGAAGATAAGAAAAAAATAGTCACAGGAATTATCATTGAACTGGGAGTTTTAGGAGCTCTTACCCTGATCTTTTTTGTGAAATTGGGAGCTACTGGCTCCATCTATAACTTATTATTTTCAATCGTTACTTCTTCATCAGGTGGAACCACTGATGTTGCCTACAATCCCAATATTTTATATTATCTCCAGAATTTATTGAACTACATCTCTGTAGGCCCTCTGATGGGTACCTATCAACAGATAATGAATCCTTCACAAGGTAATCCAACCATATTATCATATATAATTGGTTTTATAGTTCTAATTGGGCTTTCTTCCTATATTGGTAAAGGTATAACTTCAAGATTTAAAAAAACAGATGAATCATCCATTAATTTCAATAATATGGTTAAAATTACAATAATGATAGTTCTAATCATATCATTAATCATTAGTTTTTATTATAGCTCATTTATTTTCTGTGAAATTCTGTTATTTGCTTTGTTATACATTTCATACAGATTTTTAAATAACAGAACAGATCAACATCATCCCCCTAAACTTAGTTTTGATTTTATGTTTCTAGCCTGGTTTGGTTCTTATCTAATATTTCATGGGATATTACCCTTTAAAGTGGACAGATACTTTATCACCATGGCACCTGCACTTGTATATTTCATTATTTTAGGTTTTAGTGAGTTTATGAACCTAATTGAACCCAGAATTAAATCAGTAAAACATACCAACTTCAGAACAGGGGTTGTTTATTTAATCATTGCTTTAATTTTTTTATCTTCTGCAACAGCGACTTATGTTGGCCATACCCCTAAGAAAACTTTTACTGTTGATATTGGTTATTCCAGTGACTGGATCAAAGAGTATGATCATGATTATCAAAATAAAATAATCAGTTCAGATTATCCTAATGCAGTTAGCTGGCATCTTAAAAAAGAAATTCTCGGAGGATTTCCAAGGTTTTTTAATAATCAAGATGATTTTGCCGAATTTCTTCAAAAAAATGGTGTGGATTATTATATAGATTCAACCAGTACTCCCCACCCTGACCTTAAAGGTTATCATATTATCAAATCTTTTGGGGTGGTGGCGATTTATGAGAGAGTATAAAAAAGTAATATCCAAATAATAAAATGGGTAAATGGATAATAAATGAGTATTATGAGAAATAAAGGAATATAATGGGGAATAAATGATTATAATAAGGAAATAGTTTCTAGAAGACAAATTTGATATCTCTTAAGAAAAAGCCTTTAAATCCTGAATAAAACCATTATATTCGTTTAAATTTGTTTATTATTCATATGTATCGTTAAAGGAAAAATCTTTTGCGAAAAGTTTAATATATCACAATATAAAGTAACCATACATAACAGTAATGACATTAATGTCTTATTATATATCAAATCATTATTAATGGCGTAGTGAAACCATAATTTATATCATCACCAATGCCCAAGATATAATAACCACATTTACCATGATTAATAAACAAGCAAGGCATAACCATTCTCAAGTAAAAAGATTTATATACATAAAGGAGACCACCTATTTATCATGATTATTCATGCTAATGTACTCAACTATCTTATTGCCCTGGCTGTTGCAATTATCCTTGCCCTGGCTTTAAGACTACCTTTACTTCCTGATAAGCCCATGAGGGATTCTTGGACTGTTAGTGCTATTTTTCCAACTGCAGTGTTAGCTATAGGCTTTTATGCCATGGCATATGAGTTAGGTTACCAGGGTTATATTGTTGCATTGATTATAGGAATTATTACTGCTTTATTTGCCAAATTTATTTTAGAAAAACTTGTTCCCAGACCAGAAACGGAGGAATCTCATGAATGAAATAGTAGGTATTGTTCTGGCCGCCATTATCTCCTGGCTAAACTTCGTCTTGATAGATACCTGGATGGGACTTCCAGAATCACCCGGAGTTAAAGGAGCAGAAGTAATTGGCAGATCCGTGAAGAAAAGAGGAGGGGATCTGGCAGGAGGATTTTTCCAAGGAAACATTGTATGCTCACCTGATGCATCCGCCGGAACATTACTTGCTTCCATAGCCTGCTATGCCATAGGCACTCCTGAAGGAGGGTTAATTGCAGCTGTTCTGGTTTATTTCGGTAACAGATTATGTGCTGATCCAGGATATGCTGGTACCACTGGAGCTCTCAGCATTACTGTAATCATATTTTTAACATCATTCATAGGATTTAAAGTTGAATATTTCATTGTAGGTATGGTGCTAGCCATCCTCACCATTCAGGGCCTTTACCATACCGGTGCTTCCCGACTCTTGGGAAAACTGGCAAAGAAAATGGGGAGATACACCAAGTTAACTTAAATTAGGTGCAAAAATCATGTTAATAGAAATTCTAGGCATAATAGTGGTGTTCATGGCTCTGCGCACGCTTTTAGCGCAGAACCGGGAAGAGAGACTTTTGTATCTTAACGCCATGAGCTTTGCAATATCAGCCATTATAGGATTATACATACAAACACCCTTCGGAGCAATAATAGCCATAACCTACTTCGTGGCATCAACCATAAGCTCCAATGCCATTGCATACTCATTAGGAAGAGTGAAAGAAGAGATCATGGTGAAATAAATGTACCTGGACTTCATAAACATAACCACTGTATCAGCAGCAGTTCTTTTCATAGGAACTGCTGGGATCATAGCACTCCCCAAACCACTGGACAAGGTGATCATGTTCGCACTTCTCCAGGCAGGCTTTGTGGGGATGATCGTGGCTGCTAAATATCTGGATGTGGCCATGGCTGCCGCTATTTTCGATTCTGTCTCCACTATTATCTTGTTAATTGCCATTATCAAAATTAATGAGGTTAGACAGAAAAAGAAAACATCTCAGGAGGAAGAAAACCTTGCTTGATCTATATATATGGTTCTATACTGGTGTGGCTCTGGTTATCCTGGGAAGTCTTGCCACTGCCATAGGCCCCGGAGTGAAAGACCCTATTGTAAGGACCCTGAACACAGAAATAGCAGCAGTAGGTGTTTCTCTTATATTCCTCACTTACAATCATACCATTGCACTGGTTACCTACATTGCAGCAACCACCATTATAACTATGATTCTTTTAAGGGCTATAGTAAGATTAGAAGAAGTGGGGGCTGAATTATGAGTAAACTCGGCAGACTCTGGAACTCTCTGGCTACACCCAAACGAATTCCACGATTTTACTCTGTGATCTTGGGAATTTTACTTTTAGCAGGATTCTTAGTGCCACTGGCATTAAATGACAATCAATTATACCCTCGTCCAGCACCCCAACTGCAAATAGATGAAAAGGATCCCCTGGCTCCTTATGATCGTGGAGGTGTGCCTCTTAAAGAACCAGGAATTGTAAGGTCTCAGTATCCTGAGTTTTCCGAGATGGCAGGGATGTCAACAAGTTATTTATCCCCTATTGCAATTTCGGTGAGTAATACTACCATCTATTATGGTACTTCCATATATTCATCACCGGGTGGTTTAATTGACACCATATTATATTACACCCGAGGATTTGACACCATACTTGAATCCAGCATACTCATGATGGCCTTTGTAGTTGCATCATGGGTGGCCTTACACTTCACCATGAGAAGGAGGGAAGAAGAATGAGTGCCTCTGTTCTGGTTCCAAATGTTGTATCCCCCATAGTGGTGTCCCTTTATATTCCTGCCATTTTCACCGGCCTGATCGTGGGTCTTATTGGACTTTTAGGAATATCCTACCAGAAAAATGATTTAAACGCACTGATACTGACAGATATAGTTGGTTTGGGTATGTTGATTTTGGTAGCGGCTGTGGGTACTGACCTGGCAGAAGCCCTTATACTACCTGGACTGGTGGTTGAACTGGCAGAGATCTTGGCCATATCTGAGATCCTCATGAGCCGGGAGATAAGAAAAAAAGGTAAAAATGTGGATCTTATCCCTTTACCCGTTTCTTTAGATATGGAAGTGTTAACCACTGCCCCTACATTTATGGCTGTGATCCTAATAGCTTATGGGGCTTTCTTATCAGGGTTCACCGGAGGAGCTATAGCTGGTGCTGGAATCCTATTTTATGTTCTCTCTAAAAGTGCACGAGGCGTGCCTTCAGATATATGGGAAGGTATTGCTGGAGCTTCAGGTATTGCCTGGTGTCTCTGGTTAGTGGGATTTTTGGTGTTCTTCGTGTTCCCCCAATTCTGGCTTCTGGCCTTGTTCCTGGCAGCATTTGGAGTGTTTATAAAAGTTGCATATAAAGCTGGGTTGATAGGTGTTATTGGCCGGGAAGAATTTAAAAAAGAATAATTGGAGTAGTAGGAGTTAAAAAAAATGGATATCATATTATTGGGCCAACAATTACTGGGTTACATCCCTCTGGGAGATATTGTCCTTTACCTGGCTCCCCTCAACCTGTTCATGTTCGCTGGTTCACTGGCCTTCACTACTCTCATTGCCATAAGCAGGACCGAAACTCAAGTAGAAGCTGGTATCGGCACCCTGAAAGACAACGAAGTCAAGGTTAATAAGGATGAATTCAAGATCAGAAGATTCCTGGCCATAGTCTGTGGACTGGCCACTGCTGGTGCAATGATCACTGGAGATCTATTCAATTTCACCCTTTTCGTATGTCTTATTGGTATTGTTAACATAGGAATAGTATCTGCTGTGAAACAGATAGATGTTCTAGATGCAGCATTTCAGTATGGACTGGTGGCTATGATTGCAGTTTTACCACTCTTTGGAGGGGCAGCTATGATCTTAGCATCAACCGGTAGTCTCAGTATGCTGGAAATTGTAAATATTCCCACCAACGCAATGATGATATTTGGTTCACTCCTTTTATTCCTGGGAGTGGCAGGTGAAACTGGTGTGGCACCTTTCTATGCCACCAAAGCAGAAATGTTCCGAACCCCGGGTTCCCCATTTTTACTCATCATACATTTAAGCTCCTTACTGGTGATTATCAGAGTTATTGAAATACTCCTAATCATTAATAAACCATTCTGATAACGAAATACAATGCAAAAAAAGCAGAATTTGATAAAAAACCTAATTAAAGGGATATTATCAACGGATAATGTTATTAACAGATATTTAATTGAGAAAAAAATAATTAATGGGAAATATTCCCTGTTAAAAAATATACAAGTACTAAAAAACCTGGTGAAATAATGGACAAACTCAAAATAGTAAGTTATTTGATATTAATAATTTCAGTGGTGGCAATAATCTACGCACTCCTCTTTAATCTGGCAAATTGGGTGGTTTATGCAATATCCATTATATTCATACCTTCAGGAATATTATCCTTTGGATTGATAGTTATGGCCCGAGGTCCTAAGGATGAGGAAAAAGAAAAAACCAGGGAACCATTTATAGGATATTAATAGATATGAGATTGACCTGGATTATATTAACCATTGAATGTATAACCTGGAAATAAAACTACGAATAAATAATCGGTGATCATATTGAACTTAATGGCAAACATTCTGTTAAACGTTCTCATCGCATTTCTGGTGGGAAGTGTCCTTTTCGGACTGCAGAGGAAGATAATGGCCAGAATACAAATGAGACCAGGACCCCCTGTCATTCAGCACCTCTTGCACACACTTAAATTCTTTATTAAAGAATCATCATTCCCCAAAACAGCTGCAATGCCATTTTACATAGCCATAACTGCCATGTTATGTGTTATATGGGTGTCTGCAGTTATTGTTGGTCCAGTTACTGAAGGATCATTGTTACTGATCTTCGCTATTTATGCTATTCATAAGATTGTGGAACACAATGCAGGATCCTCTTCTGGATCACCTTACGGTAAGCTGAGTTGTGTTAGGGCAGTTTTCTCAGCATCAGCCGAAGTTCCGTTATTTGCCGTGCTCATCATAATTTACTTTAAAACAGGGACCATGGTTATCAGTAATATTATTAATTTCCAGGCTACCAATGGACCATTAATATATAGTATACCACTGGCAGCAGCTATGTTCTTCGTGTTAATCTTATCCAAAGCCCCTTATTCCCCTTTCGCCATTACCAAAGGTAAAGATATTATCTCAGGATATGAAACCGAACACTTCGGACTCCTTAGAGGTTACCTTATGATGTCGGAGTCCATAGCATGGTACATGCTTTTATGGGTCTTCTTAACTGTTTTCATTGGAGGATTAAGTCCTCTCTGGTATCTGGTAGGTATGGTATGCTTATCAGTGATAGTGGCTTTTATCAATGCCACCACCCCTATCTTAAGCCCCAATCATTCAATAATGATGCAAGTTAGCTTTGCTATTGTAGGTATTGTAGGCTCCCTGGTGCTTTTATTATATTAAAAGGAGAATCAAAAAATGGAAATGCAAGAAAAAGACACACTGCTCCTCATGACCCTAGCAGCTTTTGGTGCTGTTCTGGCCAGCGGGTTAGCAGTGATATTACAGTGGAACATAGTTTTACCACTCACAATAGCCGTGTTCCTCCTGATGATTCTTACCTACATGCTTAATAAAAAAGGTGTAATCCACTTCACAGAAAATGCTGAAAACTGGGCTATGATCATCGCCCTGGTGTGCTTCATAGCTGCTTTCATATACCTTTACCGTCCAGCTTAAATGGTGATTTAATGAATGAAACAATTTATCTCCTCTATATACTTTCCTTTATACTGGGATCTTTACTTGGACTGGTACTCAGTTACAGGAAATACAAAGCACCCTATGCTATCGGAAAATTAGATGTTGTGGCAGTGGTGTTAGCTGTAATTGGTTGGGTGCTGGCTCTTAACAGTGCATTAATCACTTTCATACCTGAATATATCACTATAACCATTGGTGTGTTTCTCCTGGCCATGGTCTTAGGAATGAGACCGGGTTATGGTAGAAATGAAACCTTTATAGGCATAATAATTGCTGGAATTATCTGGATAGTGAGGATGGTGATCCTTTGAGCAAAGAGGATATAGGAAAAACCGGCGATATATCCCGTTTAGATGAGGATGATGTGATGCACATCATGAAGATGCGAATCATTGAAAGTTACCGCTGGAAACTGGACATAACAGAACCTATTTCCAAGGAACTGGGAATATCCTCTGAACAATTGGAAGAAATATTAATCAGAAGGTTAGACATGGCCAGTTTAGAGGCCTTACACCCCCGTTATGAATCATCCAAAGAGTACTGTATAAAAGAGAAATTACACGCTGATTTAAGATTATGCTGGCTTTCAGATGTAATGAACATATTATCAGAAGAAGAAACTGAGGATATTAAGAATAAAATTGCTGATGAAATATTAACAAAAGGTAAATCTTACCAAGAAGCATTAGAAGATGGTAGAAAAGATTTACTGAAGTATCTAATGAGATAAATCGAGGTAAAATCAATGTTAGATGGCCTTAAAGATGTTGTAAGGAAAAGTTCAATTCATGTATGCCTTATTAACACCGGAGGATGTAATGGCTGTGATATCGAAGTGGTGGCACTGTTGTCACCCCGCTATGATTTAGAACAATACGGTATCTATGTACACAACAACCCCCGGGAAGCAGATGTGCTACTGATAACTGGAGCTGTAACTGAACAGTGGAAAAAAAATTTGCAAAGAATTTATGCTAAAGCTCCAGAGCCCAAAGTTGTAGTAACTATAGGAAACTGTCCCCTTACTGGAGATGTTTTTAATCAGGAAGGATGCAGTGTTTATGCCCCTGTATCCGATTTCATACCAGTAGATGCTGAAATACCTGGCTGCCCACCAAGACCCTCAGAGATTTTAGCTGCTATTTTAGCAGTGGGTCCTGATGCCATAGCAGCTAAAGGGAGGCAAAAACCATGATACTTCCAATTGGACCCATACATCCAGCACTAAAAGAACCAGTGCGTTTGAAACTGAAAACACAGGGTGAAAAGGTTATAAGTGCCGAGATTGATTATGGATACGTTCATCGTGGCATTGAAAGAGTTATGGAAGGTAAAACCTGGCAAAAGGCCATATTCCTATCAGAGAGAGTATGTGGAATATGTTCATACATACACACCCAGACCTTTGCTGAGACCTTTGAGAAGATGGCTGGTGAAAAAGTGCCATTAAGGGCTCAGTATCTACGATCCCTAACCAATGAACTGGATAGGATCCAGAGCCATTTCATTGCTAATTCCACTTACTTCAAAGCCCTGGAGCATGAAACATTATTCATGTACATGTTACACCTCAGGGAGCCAGTGATGGATGCCATTGAATTACTCACAGGTAACCGGGTGAACATGGGTTGGAATGTCGTGGGTGGCGTCAGAATGGATGCCAAGGAAAAACATCTTAACAGTATCTATCAGATCATCACCCATTTAGAATCAGAGTATGATAAATATGTGCAAATGTTTGATCAAGGTCCACTGGTAGGCCTCCGATCCAAAGATGTGGGTAAGATGAGTAATGAAGATGCCATTAAAGGTCGTGCTGTGGGACCCATTGGCAGAGCTTCTGGTATAAAACACGATGTACGAGAGGACCATCACACTTATCAGGATGAATTTGACTGGAAAGTTATCTGGAGAAAAGAAGGAGATAACTATGCCCGGACCATGAACCGTTTCGATGAAATCACAGAATCCATTAAAATCATCAAACAAGTCATAGAAAACATACCACCAGGAGAAGTGCGCAAAAAAATAGACATACCTGCTGGATATGAAGAATGGAGAAATGAAGCCCCACGAGGAGAAGTTAGCTATTATATTGAAAGCAATGGAAATCTTATAAAGAATATTTCCATCAGAACTCCCAGTATAATGAATATAGATGTCTGTGGTAAATACATGTTAAAAGACGTGGCCACTGTGGCTGATGCTGTTGCCACCTATGCCAGTGTAGACCCTTGTGTTGCCTGTACTGAACGAGTGGTGATCCTTAACGAAAAAGGAGAAAAAAGAGAATTTGATGGACTTCACAAGGTTAAATACCTCAAATAATAATAATCGGTGCACAAATTTGGAATTCTCTAAAATAAATAAAAAAATTATCATAAAACAAAGTTGATGTCTTATGTCATCAGTAATCTGGTATCTTTACGAATTTGCCCGTAAATCCTGGGCTGAAAATTTTGCAGTAGCCAAGACTAACCCTGAAATTGTGGAAACACCAGAAAGGTTTCGTGATTTTCCCCAAGTCTTCCCAGACTACTGCATATCTTGTGGTGCATGTACTGCAGCCTGTCCTGCCCCTAACGCCATAAAATTGGTGCGGAGTGAGGATACTGCTGAAGAAGAAGGTAAAGCCTATCCTGTAATCAATAACAGGGGTTGTATCCGCTGCGGGTTCTGTGCTGAAGTTTGTCCCACTGATCCTAAAACCATAACCTGTGGTGAAAATCATCTTATTAGAGAAGAGTTCACCATTTTACCAGCGGACCGGATGTTCATCATCGATGATTACCTATGCATCCGTTGCAAGAAATGTATGAAAGCCTGCCCAGTTTATGGGGCTATATACGAAGAAGACAATAAGATTGTCATTGATCAGTCTGTGTGCATCAGTTGCGGGGAATGTTTAAAGAACTGTCCCGTGAAAGGGGCTGTAAAAGGTATCTACGTGGCCAATGTCCAAGAACAGAAAGATATTATTAACCTTACAGTTAACACCTTGGAAGAAGCTATAGAAGAAAAAAGGGATGATATAAGTCATTTATCCGATAAAGAAGTTTATAAATTCGATTTACCCATTGATGAATTGGTGGAACGTGCCAGATCCATATTGGCCAATGATGATCTGATATTAGACACTTTCCAGAAAATCACCGACCGCCTGAAACTGCGCATTGTAACCTGGGATGAAGATAAATGCAAAAAATGCCGTTTATGTGTTGATGAATGCCCATCTGGAGCCATAACTTATGATGAAAAAGAAGATGTAATTAAACGGGATACCAAGAAATGTCTCCGCTGCAGCACCTGTTATCAGACCTGTCCTTTTGGAGTTGCAGGTTACTATGTATCCAGATTCCTCTTAGACCCTCCTTCCCTGGAAGAGGGAGTTATTCATATTACAGTTAAGGCATCTCAGTTACCTATAGGAGCTGATTAAAATTACCAGCACAACTGATACCTCTAAAAAATCAGATGAAACCAAGAAGATCTACAAACCACTCCGGGATGTGGAAGTGGAATACGAAGTAGACCATGATAAATGTGCCTCCTGTAAGGAGAGGCCCTGTCTTGAGGCTTGCCCAGTAGATGCGGTTCATGAAGTTCCCCCTGATAATCATATTGAAATTGATGATAAATGTTTCGGATGCATCCTGTGCAGGGAAGCCTGTCCCTACGATGCTATCACCATGGAAACCACCCTTTCTAAGCCAAGGAGAGAGAATGTTCCCAATATAAACACCAAATTGTGTCGACAGTGCGGTGCCTGTGTGGATGCCTGTCGCACTGGAGCTATACATCTAGTTAGTTCTGGGAATCAAGAGGCCCACAGTGAGATTGATGAGGATAAATGTGTTCGTTGTGGTTACTGTTCCCGTGTTTGTCCCACTGAAGCCATTAAATATGGTGAAATTCTGCCTCGCTCCGTGGTGGGGGGTAAAGCCATTGTGGTTAACCAGGACAAATGTATTGGCTGTATGACCTGTACCCGGGTCTGCCCATCTAAAGGTGCAATTAACGTAGGTAAGATGAATAAACTCCCCTACATTAATCCATCTTACTGTGCCCGGTGTGAGGAGTGTATGAATGTCTGTCCCTCCACGGCTATTAAATATTCATCACGTAAACGAGCTTATGAAGGATATAACAAGATAAAAACTATGGAAATCGCTTCAGAGCTTTTGGAGAAGGAAAGTGAGAAACTTGCTCGTGAAACAGTTAAGATTGATTCTATCTTAAACAAGATCACCCGTGAAGTAAGTTACAGTCATGATGAGGATGAATTCACTCAGGATGTCACTGACTTGGTTAGAGATGAGATTAGGGCCCTTATGGAAGGTAAACTTGATGTTGAAGATCTTTGTGAAATAATTCAAGCCACTTCACCCCTTAGAGTGATAAATGTTTCAGAAGAAGAGTGTATTGGCTGTGGGGCTTGTATTAAAGAGTGTCCGGTGGATTGTATTGAACTGGAGATGCCTTCACCCGTGCATATTGGAGATGACTGTGTTTTCTGTGGTCAGTGTGTGGAAGCCTGTCCTTTCCAGGCAATCAACTTGCAAGAAGAATCTTTCCAAGTGGAAGATGGGCATATACTCTTTAAACGCCGTAAAATTCTTGGTCCTTCTGAAGGAGAAGTGCTTATAGACAATGTGGCCTGTCAAAGATGTGGAGTTTGTGTGAATAAGTGTCCCGTGGATGCTATGAGTATGGTGGATGACCAGGTAATGGTTGATCAGGATAAATGCATCTTGTGCGGTGAATGTCAGCGTATATGTCCCACTAAAGCCGTTGAACTCCATGAAAAATAATCTGTTGATTGGCCTTATTGATTAATTTTATAATTAGTACAATCCAAATAAATTAATCCTTATAATAACTAAATAAATTTATCCCAAAAATATAATAAAATATATGATGGGTGTAATAAAATTAATCTGTTAATCTAAAAACCTGTTAATCTAAATCTTAATCCAATATTAGTATATGTTTAGTGAGGAGTTTAAACCAATGATTAATTTCATAGTTTAGTTTAAACATGCTTAATTTAATAAGTTTAAACAGTTATATTGTTTAAACACCCCAGGAGGATGTGAATTGGGTAACAAATTCTTTGTTTCTGATTGCGAAGGCCCCATATCAGCCAATGATAATGCTTTTGAACTGGCGAGTCATTTTATCGAAGATGGTGAAAAATTTTTCCAGATCGTTAGTCGTTACGATGACATACTTGTTGATGAGGTTAAACGACCTGGATACAATGCAGGTGACACTTTAAAATTAATATTACCATTTTTAAAAGCATATGGTGCTACTAATCAAAATATGGAGGAGTTTTCATCCAGGAATGTTCTGCTCATCCCTGGGGCCCGGGAAACTCTGGGTAAAGTGAAGGAAACTATGCCCTCCTTTATTGTCAGCACCAGTTATGAACCCTACATTCGGGCTCTCTGTGATTTAACTCACTTTCCATTTAGTCACTGTTACTGTACTCGTCTAGATCTGGATAACCACATCTTAAGTAAAGAAGATAAGAATAAACTTAAAGAATTCTGCTTATCCATCACCCGCAACCCTGAATTTGATAATCTGGAACGTATCTTCTGGGGAAAAATCCCTGAGATGGAAATTGGCTCCTTATTCCAGGAAGTGAAACCTGTGGGTGGAGAAGCTAAAAAAGAGGCTGTGCTGGACATTATCAGTAAACATAACTTCAAACCCCATGATTTGATGTACGTAGGGGATAGTATCACCGATGTGGAACCACTACGTTATGCTCGAGAACATTACGGATTGGCTGTTTCATTTAATGGTAATGAATACGCAGTGAAAGAGGCTTCGATTGCAGTCATTTCAGATAATACAGTTATAACTTCCATACTTACAGATTTGTTTTACCAATACAACAGTAAGTTGGTGTTGGAATTTGCCAGTTCCTTCACTGACAACCCAGAAAAGGCACTACAAAAATATGAAGTTAACCCTGAATTAATCTCTAAATTAGTTAAAACCAATACAAGATTGGAACTGGTTACTCCTGAAAATCTTGAAGGGTTAACAGAGGATAGTAAGAAGTTCCGTAAAGAAGTTAGAGGAGAAGCAATAGGAGGGTTGGGATAATGACCACTCCCAGTTTAAAATCACCATTGGATAAAATAGAAGACACCTATGCCGAGGCTTTTAATGGGATCTGCAGTAGGGTTATAATTACTGCAGATGATGAAGAAACACTTAAAAGAGCAGCTTATGATGCTACTTCCACGCCCGGAACAGTGATTGGCCGAGTGGAGGGAGGAATTGAAGGATGGCTAACCGAAGATCAGACCCCTGATGGTAGAAAAGGAGTTATATTGCAATTCTGGTATGATAAAGAAGATCCTGAAAAGTTTGAAGTTGAACTCTCCTACCGTATACGGCAGGATATACTGGTAAAACCATTCACATCCATTTTTGATGCATCCATTAATCCTGCAGGTTACATTGACACCATGAAATATGTAGGTCACTGTGGGGATGGTTATGAATGGAAAGATGAATTATATGGCAGACACATGATCGTGGTGCCCATTGCCATACCAGATTTCCTTATAGAACAAAAATTAGGATACATGAAAGGAATTATGGGTGCTAACTTCTGGTATTTCTGTAACAGTAAAAAAGCTGTGTTGGAAGGGGGTAGAGCAGCCCTGAAAGCTATTGAATCTGTGGAAGGTGTTATCACACCCTTTGATATCTGTTCAGCAGCATCCAAACCAGAGACCAACTATCCCTGGATTGGACCCACCACTAACCATCCTTACTGTCCCACCTTGCAGCATGTGTTGGGTGCAGATTCCATGGTTCCTGATGGTGTTGAATATATTCCAGAGATTGTTCTAAATGGACTTGACATAGAAAGTCTTAAAAAAGCTATGAAAATTGGTATTCAGGTTTTACTGGAATATGATGATGTTCTGGGCATTTCTGCCGGGAATTATGGTGGACAGTTAGGAGATTATAAAATTTATCTTAAAGAGTTGTTCCCATGAGTCTGGATGTGATTGGATTTGGAGCACTTAACCTGGACCGTCTTTTCCAGGTGAACAAGATCGCCTGTAAAGACGAAGAAGGATATATAGAAGACCTCCATGAAAGCTGTGGAGGATCCGCTGCCAACACGATAATAGGATTATCCAGACTGGGAATGGAAACTGGTTTCCTGGGAAAAGTTGCCAGTGACAGGGAAGGAAAAACTCTTATGGAAAACCTGAAAAGTGAAGGTGTTGATACAGAGGGGATTATTCAGAGCCCTACTGGAAGAAGTGGAACTGTTCATGGTTATGTGGACCTTGAAGGTGAACGGGCCTTATACGTTGATCCTGGAGTGAATGATAATATCACCATTAATGAGATAAACCAGGATTACGCCTCCAGTACCCGACTTATACATCTTACCTCATTTGTAGGTAAATCCATAAAAGCACAGGAAGCACTGCTGGATATTATTCCTGATGAAGTTAAAGTTAGCCTGGATCCAGGGATGATCTATGCAACAAAGGGGATTAAATCCCTGGAGAAGATCCTCCAACGAACTAATATTATGCTACTGAACCATATGGAACTTGAACTTCTCGTACCTGAAATTGAGGGTCAGGAAAATAAAATTAATAGCCTTTTGGACTTTGGTATTCAAGTCTTGGTGGTGAAACAGGGAGTAAAAGGATGTTCAGTTACTGATGGTATTCGGACGTATCAGCTTGAAGCATTCACTGTAAATTGCCAGGACACTACCGGTGCAGGTGATGCTTTCAACTCTGGATTCTTATATGGATTTTTAGAAGGAAAAAACCTCAAAGAATCAGCTATGATAGGTAATTTCGTGGCATCTTACTGTGTGCAGGAATTGGGCGCCACAACTGGTCTTCCTTCAAAATCTGTTCTTAGGAATTTCAGTTAAAATAGATAAAACTAATAAAAGAGTGCTTAATAAAATAAAAATATAAACTAAGAAGAACAAAACAATAAAAACAATAAATATACTCAAATTTGGGCAGACAAAAGCTAAACGGTGTTAAAATGGATGTTACATTCAAAAAAAAGAAAGATATGTTGGAGGGAGAGGTGGCCCTCAGATCCAGGGACCTGGAAGATACTCAGGAAGGATTTAAAGGTGAAATTGAAAACTGTGTCTTAGAGGATAAATTCATAACCATCTCCCCGGAATGTGTCCGTTGCAATCTTTGTGTGGAAGAATGTCCTGTAGATGCCATTGAAGAGTCTAAATTCATTAGACCTGCCAAAATAATTGACAACTGTGTTAAATGTGAAATATGTGCTCAGACCTGCCCGGTGAGTTGTATACATGTGATTGAAAGTACTACTCATGTGGAAGACGATGATGTTAAATATCATCTGAAAGACCTTAAAGTTCCTCATCGTAAACTGCGTATGAAAAAAATCAATGTGGACCCTGATAAATGTGACTCATGTGCAACTTGCGTCAGGTTCTGTCCCACCGGAGCCATCCAAGTCCCAGAGGGTGAAATTGCCCAGATTGACAAGGAAGCATGTGTGGGTTGTGGGGCCTGTGTAAATGTCTGTCCTGAGGGTTCCATAGAACTGGTAAGGGAACTGGGTCCGGTGATTAAAACCAAGGAACTCCTGGTGGATCAGGAAACCTGTGTACAATGCCAGGTCTGTGAAGAGAACTGCCCGGTGGATGCTATTAAACTAGAAGGTGACCAGGTAGTTTTAGACCCGGAAAAATGTATCTTATGTGAAGTTTGTTCTACTAAATGCCCTGTAGGTGCTTTAAAACTGGAGATGGTTTAAGATGTTAGTTAATGAAATGATGGACAAAGATTTTATTGTAGTATCCCCTGATGATGACCTGGTAAAAGTATCCATTTTAATGGAGAAAAAACTCAGATTCACCACACCCGTAGTTGACAGTCAAAAAAAGCTTATTGGATGGATCACTTCATTAGATGTTACCCGTGGGTTCAGAGAAGGTAAAAAAAAGGTTAAAGACGTGATGTACGCCAAGGAAGACATTGTCCACGTACAAGAAGATGATCCTGCACGTTTAGCAGTTTTAGAAGCATCAGAATATAAAGTGTTCAACATACCAGTGATTAATGATGACGACGTGGTCGTGGGTGTGGTAAGAGCTTTTGATATTGTCAAAACCCTTTCCAGCCTCTATGAAATTAAAGTTTCCAAGATCTTCGAGGCTATGAACGAAGAACTTAAAGGGGTAAGCTGGGATGAACTCATGGAAGCATCAGCCATAGTTACCCGCAGACGCACCGGTAAAAGAGTCACTGCCCAGGATTATGAGAAACGGATAAAAAATTCCACCTTCGGAGAAGCCATATGGGCTACAGGTGGACTGGAAAAATTCTTTGTAGGACTCATAGCTATTGGAGAACTGGTTATTGCCAGAAAAGTGGCTAAGGCAAGAAAATAATTGTTTTTTGAATTTTTCTATTTTCTTTCCTATTTTTCATTTAATGCCACCATCAACTGTTTACAAACACCCCATATTAACCCAATATAACCATCTACTGTTTACAAACAGCCAATATTAACCCAATATAAAGCTATATAAACAATATAACATAATTAACCATTGTTTATCATGTTTTTCCCATTTTCTGGAGTCATAAAAAAATGTACGATAAATTAATCATAGTTCGTTACGGTGAAATTGGTGTTAAAAGCCGTAAAGTTAGAGGAAGATTTGAACGAAAACTAATTGAGAATATCAAGACAGTAATTGATGGTCCTGTGAAGTTACAACAGGGTAGAATATTCATTTATCCCCATGATATGGATAAAGCAATTGATTCTCTTCAGAAAATACCCGGTATTGTTTCATTTAGTCCAGCAGACATGACCCAGACTGATCATAGTTCCATTAAAGAACTCATTGAGACCTACATTGGTAAACTGGTTAAAGAAGGTATCTTTTCCGGAGATGATTCATTCGCCATCAGATGTAAAAGGGTGGGTGAACATGACTTCACCAGCCAGGAAATGGCAGCATACTGTGGATCAGTAGTTTATGGAGTAACAGAATCAGAGGTTGATTTGTCTAACCCTGATTTCGAATTATTCGTGGAAGTGAGAGATGATAAAACCTACATTTTCCACCAAAAAATCCCTGGACTGGGAGGTTTACCTATAGGAACCCAGGGAAGAGTTATAGTCCTCATTTCTAGTGGTATTGACTCCCCAGCGGCAACTTTTCTCATGATGAAAAGGGGTTGTAGTGTTACCCTTCTTAATTTCAACACTTATCCTTACAGTTCTGGATCAAATGAGAAAATCCTGAAAATCCACCAGAAATTGAAAGAGTATTCAGCAGGGGCGAAGCTTAACCTTTATCAAGTGGATTATGGTGAATTCCTCCATAAATGTATTGATGAAGCTCCTGACAGGATGACCTGTGTATTGTGTAAAAGTGGGATGTACCAGATTGCTGAAAAGATTGCCCATAAGGAGAAAGCCCTGGCCATTGTGGATGGCAGTAGTTTGGGTCAAGTGGCATCACAAACTCTCCCTAACATCTTAGCTACCCGTTATTCAACTCAAATGCCCATTTTAAGCCCTTTAATTGGTATGGATAAGGTGGAAATAGAGAATTTGGCCAAGAAGATTGGAACATATGACATATCTATTCTTCCAGATAGTGATTGTTCCGCTGTTCCCAGGCATCCTGAAACCCATGCAGAACTACCCCTGGTTTTAGAATCCCTGGAAAAGATTGATGCTGAAATTGAACTTGATAAAGCATTTTCCCATCTTAAATTGCTTAAATAAATATATTGAAGTTAATTTTAGTCTCCATAACCCTTTTTTATCATTAAATCTTGGTAATTTATTAAAATTATAAACTTTACATAGGAAGTCCTTACATATTATAATACCTCTCATAGTTTATTCCATAGGTGAAAAATAAAAATGAAAATAGTAGTAGCTGGTGGCGGTGCTGGTGGGCTTTCCACAGCATCTAATATAAGAAAATGTAATAAAACTGCAGAGATAACTGTAATTACCACTGAAAAGCATGTTGCCTATTCCCCATGTGCTATACCTTATGTTTTAGGTGGAGAAGTGGAAACTTTTGATAATATTATCATGCACGAAGCAGAAGATTATCTAAAAAAAGATATAAAGATCATAACAGAAGCAGAAGTTTTTGATGTGATAAGCAGTGAAAATAAGGTAAAATATCATCTAATCGACCAAGATAATTCCAGTGAAAAGGAATTATCCTATGATTGTCTGGTAATAGCCACAGGGGCAAGTTCATTCATTCCCCCCATTAAAGGAACAGAGTTAGATGGTGTTTTCAAAATCAGGACTATTGAAGACGGTTTGAAAATCAAGAAGTGGGCTGAAAAGAGTAAACATGTAGTGGTGGTAGGTGCAAGTTTAATCGGTTTAGAAACATCTTATGCACTTAAACAAATAGGTTTGAAGGTCACCATGACTGAAATGCTACCCCAAATTATTCCAAGATCCTTAGACCCAGATATGGCAGGAATAGTTCAAGGGTACATTGAAAAACAGGGTATAGATATAATTTTGGATCGTCCTGCAGAAAAGATTCTGGGTACAGACCAAGTTGAAGGAGTAGTTTTTGGAGATATAACTGTAAAGGCAGATATGGTTATACTGGCTACTGGAGTTAGACCACGAACTGAATTAGCCAGAAAAGCAGGCTGTAAACTTGGCAAAATGGCCATCAGAGTTAATGAAAAGATGCAAACATCCATACCGAATATATATGCTGTTGGGGACTGTGTAGAAGTTTTGGATGCTATAACCGGAGAATATACTCAGTCCATGTTAGGGACAGCTGCTGTAGGTCAGGGTAAAATCGCTGCCAAAAATATCATAGGTATTGGTGGGGAATTTAAACCCGTTCTAAATTCCATGGTTTCTAAAGTTGGAGATCTTGAATTTGGTGCTGTGGGCATAACCAAGATCTTAGCCCCTCAAAAAGGGATAGAAGTGATATCTGGAAAAATAAAAGCACTCAGTAAGGCTCGTTATTATCCTGGAGGAAAACGAATCGATGTGAAAATTATCTGCAACCTTAAAGGACAGGTTATTGGTTGTCAGCTGATCGGAGAGGAAAGAGTCGCAGAAAGAGTTGATACCATGTCTCTTGCCATATCAAATGGTGTTACTTGCTCTGAACTGGCTACAGCAGAATTTTC
>JAHKLQ010000013.1 GCA_020854975.1 Methanobacterium sp. | reverse complement strand
TATTTTAGAATTAAGGGCATCAGCGGTCTTCTAATTCTTTCAAACGTTGATTAAGAGCCTTTACAATATGGTCCTGGGCATTTTCCAGACTTTCCTTTTTTCCGTAGAGTATGGGGCCCTCATCAGTATGTTTAAGTTCCAAGTCAAATTTGGTTATAACTTCAGCCATAATTCTTTCCGTGATTCCTGCAGGAATCCTCATCTCATACATCATCTCTTCTCCCATAATACCACCTTCATAAACGTTTTAAATTTTTGTTTTATTTGTCATCAATTTGATTAACATAAGTTTAATTCAATATTCAGCTTTAATTTGAAATTCACACTGGATTCGAATTATTGGAATAAATGGGGATAATGCCTAGACTTTAAGATAATCCCGCACTGGTTTTAGAACGTCCACCAAACAATCCGCAACCCCATTTTTCAGATCCAGGGGGTGTAAATCTCCATCTGCATACATTTTAATCAGTTCTTCCTGGGTTAATTCCAGGTTCCCTCCGAATTTCTCTGGTCTTTGGATAAGTAGAGTTTCCCTTTCATTAAATATAAAATGGTGAGCTATTTCCAGGATGGGATTTCCCTCAGTTTCACCAGCAGGACAGTAACTCTTTTTAATCTTTTCTATGATTACTTTGGGCTGGTCATCAATGGCTATGAAATTCTCTTTACTGGAAGACATCTTATCAGAGCCGTCTGTACCGTGTAAAAGTGGTGTGTGGATGCATACCGGGGAAGAGAATCCCAATTTGGGCAGATTATCCCTGGCTAGCATATGAATTTTACGTTGTTCCATACCTCCCACTGCCAGATCCACTTCCAGAAACAACATATCCACTACTTGCATCAGGGGATATATAACCTCTGCCACCTGATGGTCCTCAGCATCCCTGGTTATCTGAGCCATACTCCTTCTAGCCCGTGTCAGGGTGGTGGAAATGGCTAACTCATAAACCTTCATGGTGTAATCTTCATCTGTCTGGAAATTACTCCCTAAAATGAATTCAGTATCTTCAGAAAGTCCTAAAGCTCGGAAACATTCCATGTTATATTCAGAGATCTTTTTAATTTCTTCCAGACTCCCTTTACCATTCAGGTAGGCATGAAGATCTGCCAGCAGGATTTTTACCTTGAAACCAGCTTTTTGAAGGTCTATCATCTTTTTCACAGTGATGGCATGACCCAAATGCACTTTCCCTGATGGTTCATATCCAATGTAAGCTGTTTTCTGATCTTTTTCCAGTTTATCCTGGAGTTCTTCCGGAGTTACCACTTCCAGGGTACCCTGTGTTATAATATTCATTACAGAATCTATGTCCATTATTGTCACCATCATCAACCTAATATTGAATTGATCATAAATTTATTGCATTATTATAAGTTAGTTTAGGTATTGGCTCTAATTCAAAAGTCATACCTGAATTGTAAACTCAGTTGTCCACTCCTTTGTTCTTATGGGATGATAAGATATAGAGCTTTCCCTTAATCTTCACCATTTCTACTTCATCCCCTATATTTATATTCTGTAAGTCTGGCCGGATATCCAGATCCAGTGGTTGGTAGGTTTCAGGGTCGAGTATCTGGATTTCGGTGGGAGTTTTTGAACTTACTGTGGTAATTTTCACATCATCTCGGTTTGCTGCCACTTCCAGATTGGAATATTCCCGCCAGGATATGGATAAATTTTCTCCAGTTTCCAAATCACGGATAATGATCTTTCTACCATTTAAATCAATGATCTGACCGATATGATTATCATAACTCAAGAAGTCCCCCTTCTGAAAACAGGGAAGTCTGAGGGATATCCATATTCGATAAAGATCTTTACCTGTGGATTTATCCCTGCCCATGAGTCGGGGTGATTCTCCAAGCGTCCCTCCCATCTGGTCTTTCAGAACATTGGAAATCTTCTTAGCAGCTTTGTAAGAGCCAAAATAATAATCAACTCCTTCTTTGAGCTCTGCCCTTTGGGACAGGTAAGCCATTCTGTTACTACGTGACAACTTCTCAAGGAGACGTTCAATGATTTTATCTGTGGCCTGAATCTCTCCAACTTCTAAAGGTCTGTCATCTGCTCTCAACTGTAAAACTGCTTCATAGTATCCGGAAGCATATTTACTGCATTCTGGACAAACATTTCGGTTAAGTTTAACATTTATCTTGTATTCTCTTTCTATGGGAACTTCTAAAACTTTACCTTTAGCCAGAACCAGCATTTCCATAAGAGAACCCTTCTGATTAATGGGATCTATCTCTAGAACCACATCCTCTGCATCTTCATCAGGAACTGACTCTTGAACTATGGTTTCTGCAATAAATTCTTCCTCAGAAAGTTTTGTTTCTAACCATTTATCCCCTACATGGACGGATGAACAGTGAGCACAAAATTCAACCTCTACTTCAGGAGGAATATTTATCAATATACTCTTCTTGGCAAAACAAGAACGGCAAAGTCCTTTAAATAGTTCTTCCTCTTCTTTACCACACTCAATACAAAACATAGTATCTAACTTTGATTAATTAATTTTGATAATTTAATTACGAAATCTCATGAGTTTAAAAAGAATAATAAGTAAAAAAAGGGAATTTAAAGGGTTTTTAAAGGAGCCTTAGCACCGCAAGCCTCGCATTTGAGGATGAAAATGCGGTCTTCCCTTATTATTCTAGTATCTGGCCGGTTACATTCATGGCACATGATGAAACGTTGCACATAATCATCCAGCCGATCATTGATCAAGTAATGGGTGAATTTACCCTGCATAATGGCCCGGTTTCCTTCCAGGTTACCAGCAGTACCCAGTTCCCTTAACAAGAATTTGAGTATGTGCTGAGGGTCTCGGTTCATAGCAGTGGCTATTTCCCCGAAATTCTGGATAATGGTTCGGTTTCCCTGGATTATTGAGTAAGCCTTAGGCACAGAGAACCTTTTAGTTTCCAGTGCCTGTGGTGGTAATTGGTCAATGGCTCGGTTCAATAATTCTTCATAATCGCTCATATCTAATACCTCCTAACATAAAATCGTGTAAAACTTCCTTACTAAAACTGGTTAAATTGAATTTAACTTAAATATAGAAAAATTTAAGATATTTCCAGCTTAGGCAACTCTAAGGTAACCTTGCTGGGGTTCGTAAATGATTCCTTTTCGTTTTAACTGGCGAATCAGGTCTTCAACCTTTTCCTCGCTCATGTTATATCTATCTCGCATTTCAGTTATAAGTATGTTGGTAGGGGCACGTCCTCCATACTCTTCTTCCAGTTCTTTGATGATTTCTTGAACCACTCTGATTTTATCCCGATCAGATTTGGGTGTACGTCCCTCAACTTTGTCAATATCTACTTTACCAGTCTCTGGATCGTATCCTACCTGTTTGAGACATTTTTCCTGTAGAACGATGGATCGTTTAGCATCTTCCGCAGTAACTTCATCCCCCAATCTAATTCTGGTACTGGCCTCAGCCAGACGAACCAGTGCTTCCAATTGCCTGGCTGTAATGGGTACAGGGGAATCTTCGTCAGCTGCACCTCCACGCATACCTACATAGAACTCTCGAAGAACATCCATGGCTTCGTTGGTTAAGTGGGGATGTACTTCCCGACGGGCATAGGCAATGTATTTCCTCAATAGTTCCGGTTCGATATCATAAGGAACTGCAGTATCTCGGTGAGTGTTAAGAATGTGGCTGGCCAGTGCAGTGTCCTTTTCCACATCTGGTTTATCTTCAACCACAAATATAAGGTCAAACCTTGATAAAATTGGAGAAGGAAGGTTAATTTGTTCGGCTATTGATTTATAAGGATCAAAACGTCCGAATTTTGGGTTGGCTGCAGCTAAAACTGAGCAACGTGAGTTCAAGGTGGCCATAATCCCTGCTTTGGCTATACTGATGGTCTGTTGTTCCAGGGCTTCGTGGATGGCAGAACGATCTTCAGGTCGCATTTTATCCAGTTCGTCTACACAAACATTACCCTTATCCCCAAGTACCAGTGCACCTGCTTCTAAGGACCATCCTCCGAATTCGTCCCTTACTGCTGCGGCAGTTAAACCTACTCCACTGGTTCCCTTACCACTGGTGTAAATTCCCCTTGGTGCCAGTTTAGACACATATTTGAGCATCTGGGACTTACCTATACCAGGGTCTCCTACAATAAGGATGTGGATATCTCCCCTGATTCGGGTTTTATCATCCAGTTCTTTAGCTGAACCACCAAATAATTGAAGGGCTATTGCCTCTTTAACCTCTCTATATCCTTTGATAGATGGTGCGGTTGAGTTAATAATTTTATTATAAACATCAGGGTCGGCAGCCAGTTCCTTGATCTTTTCTTCATCTTCGGGACTGATATCTAATTCTTCAAACTCCTGCTCCAGGGCACTGATGTAGTTACCATAAATATAATTGTGGAAGCGTTTTGTTTTTTCATCCCGGACGGTTTTCATGGTTCCAGTGATTCGTATTACATCTCCCGGGGTTACAGTGTCCACCAGATCATCCTCCAGTACAACGTTAATCTGGCGGGGTTGTTCACCTCCTGAGAGATTTTCCAGTGGTTCCTGAACTTTGGTGTTCTGAGTGTCCAAAAATTCAGATTCTTCCTGGAGAATACGGAAGGATCGTCCTCCACATTCCTGACATAGGGCTGGTTCAGTAATTATATTACTCTTCTGCTGGACTTCATGGAGTCGCATGCAGCTACGGCACTCAAAGATGGCTTTTTGAATTCTGGGACGAATTTCATCAGTTTTACGTACGATTCCATCCACAGCCACAAATTTCCCAATATATTTACTGCGCAGGTATCGTAGGGGAATGTTGTTACGCACGTTTTCAAAGCGAATGTGCAATTCCGCATTTTTACGTAAGGGGTCAATGTTTTGAACGGCTTTAGAAGCAGCTTTGATCATTTCTTCTGGTTTTTCGATTAAAAGGTCTGCAAGGTCCGGGTCAAACATCTCTAGCTCTATATAATCAACTAACACTGATCTTTCGTCTGGATATGTCTCCAGGGCATCAAATACAGTGTCTTTATACTTAGTACCAAAGAATTCCTCGAACTTGGCCACTGGATTTTTAGTTTTGTCAGTTGTAGATTGGGCTGAAGTTTCCATTGTCTAACTTATTAATTACTTCTATTATAAAATTTTATTTGACCAAAAAAATTGAAATTATTTAAAGAGAATATTTGGTCACAGACATCTAAAAATTGATTGAATATCCTTATTGGTGAATATAATTTATTTGTAAAAATTTAATTCTTCTTTTGAAGGATTAACTTATTTAAATAGCCCCAATTTTATATTACGATTAGGGTCATTAGTTAATATTGGGGTGGGGTGTAAGGTTATATAAGGGAGTTTGGGTTATTACATATTATAAGATGATATTTCGTTAAAGTTCTATAACTCTTCCAATGCATAATTTGAAACCATTTATACTAAAAATACAAATTACCCATTTTACCAGAGTTTTTTCGGGTTAACACATCAAACTCGTAGGTGATGTAAATGAAAAGATCAAGATTAAGAATGTTCAAGGCTACTTCCATGACTATCTCGGTTATGGGGGTGTTGTTGATAGTAGCCACCATTATCATACTGGCATATATGGGATTCGCATCCATCTCATCATTCATCTCATCTGATGCCAGCTCTAGCGATGCTAATGAGCAGTTAGCATCCCTTAAAACTGAGTACGCCAGTTTAGAAGCCGAATATAATAATGTGAAGATTAAGGTGCAGGCAACTAATAATAATCAATTGAAAACAGCTTACACCAATGCTGAATTGGAATTAGTAAAGACTAATTCAGCTATTTCTGACGTTGAAAGTGCCATATCTGTTGGTAAATCTTCTGATGAAGTTTCAGAAAGATTAGAAATAGCTAAAACTCAACTAGAAAAGGCAAAATCGAGTCTAGCCAGTGTGAGATCCCAAATGTGATAAAATATGTTCTAAAGGGATTCTGGAAAATAGATTCTAAAAAAGGATTCTAAAAAAGCATTTTAAAAAAGGATTCTAAAAAGGGATTATGAGAAGTAGGTTATAAAAAAGGGTTCTGGAAAATAGACTATACCTAAAAATAATAGACTATACCTAAAAATAATAGACTATTACTAAAAATGGTTTGTTTATTAGATTTCAGGTTAAGTTTATCTTCCTTCTTTTCTAAAGCCCCTGCCTACAATGTACATTTCTCCACTTTTCTTTTTTGAAGATGGTGGTTTAGTAGTTTTAACGGTTTGAAACTTTTTTTTAATGTCTTTAAGGAGTTCAGGATAGCCTTCACCCTGAAAGACTTTTATAATTAGATTACCCTTATATTTCAGAATATGATCACTTATTTTTAATGCGCATCGTGCTAGATCTATGGATCTGAGTTGATCCAGATCCTTGATTCCAGACAGTTTAGGGGCAGCATCAGAGATAATGACCTGTGTTTTCCCCTGTAAAGTGCGTTCAATTTCATTTAGGGTTTCTTCCTGTGTGAAATCCCCTTTTATACTCCAGAAATTATCATAATCCGGGAATGGTTTTATTCGGTTAAGGTCTACTGCCACCACCAAACCATCTTCTCCCACCAATTCCAGAGCTATCTGGGACCATCCTCCTGGAGCAGCTCCCAAGTCAACAACAGAATCTCCATTTTTAATTATTTTAAATTTACGGTTTAGTTGCAGCAGTTTAAAGGATGCTCTAGAACGATACTCCTGTTTTTTAGCTTTTTTGTAATATTCGTCCTTTTTTCTTTCTTGATTCCAGTTTTGGCTCATCTGTCTAAATTCTCCTTATAACTTATTCTTCAAATTAAATTTCAGGGCTTTACACACTGGATCTCCAATTTTTATTATTTCAGCATCTAACTTGCCATCTTCCAATTCAATGATCATAACTGATGGATCTGAAAGCCGGGGAACAGTGGGACTCCCTGGGTTGAGTAGCAGCATATCAGGTAATTCTTCGATAAATGCCCAATGGGTATGGCCAGTAATTAAAACTTCAACACCCATCTCTAAGCCAATGTAACGTAATTGCTGAGAATCTCCTCTGGGATATACCTCACCATGTGTTAATCCAACTGCAATACCCTCCAGGTCTAATTTTTTTCTTTTAGGAAGTTTTAATCCAGTGTAACGGTCCATATTGCCCTGTACACAGATAGTGGGTGCTATTTTTTCTAATTGATCCCTAACCTCAAGTGAAACAAGATCTCCTGCGTGTAATATGAGATCAACCTCTTTGAAGATTTCAAAAACTATTTCTGGAATAGTGTTTGCTCTTTCAGGTATGTGGGTGTCTGAAATAACGCCTATTAACATTTTTATCCCCTTAATGATAATATATATGGTTTTCATTTTGATGGTGTTCTTCTAATTAAAAGATAAGGAATAACCTAATCTTAACCTTAAATTTTACAATTTTTTATCATTATTTTATCAATTCATATATAGTTCATGAAAACCATGACCAGGCACATGATCCATCACAATATATATTTATTACAATATTTATCCAATGATTTATACCATGCAATAATATCTACTATAATATGATGCCATGTCATCAATTATAATTCTATAAAAAATATTAATTTAATGGCTGGAATGTATTGTAATTATAAAAAATTGTTATCAAAGTTAAACAGTAATAAGTGATTTTCATGCATGAAGTAATAGTATGTGAAAAACCAAAGGCATCCGAGAAGATAGCCAGCGCCATACCGGGTAAGGCTGTTAAAAAGAGTTATAAGAGGGTACCTTACTATGAAATAGATGAAGGTAACAAAAAAACCACAGTTTTATCAGCTGTAGGTCATTTATACTCTTTATCACCCTTAAAAAAGGAAAAAGGACGTATGTTTGAAGTGGGATGGGTGCCACTTTATGAGAAGGATAAGAGTAAAAAATATGTCAAGAACTACATTGATGCTATAAAAAAGTTCTCTAAAGATGCAGATCGGTTTGTACATGCTTGCGATTATGATATTGAAGGTACTTTAATTGGTTTTAATGCTTTAAAATATGCATGCGGTCCAGAAAGCATTGATAATGCAGTGCGTATGAAGTTCTCCACCCTCACCAAAGAGGATCTTTTAAAGGCTTACAATGAGCCAATTGACCTGGATTTCAATCAGGTCGACAGTGGGGAGGCCAGGCATGTCTTGGATTTCTTATTTGGGGTTAACATATCCAAAGACCTCACTGATTCTGTGATGAAAGCCACCAGTCGCTACATACAGCTCTCTGCTGGGAGAGTGCAGACTCCCACCCTAGCTATACTGGTAGAAAGGGAGAAAGAAATTCAGAGTTTCATTCCTGAACCTTACTGGCTCATCAAAGCAGAAATTGAAGGAAACATAATTGCGGATCATAAAAAAGGGAAAATCTTCGATAAAAAGGTTGAAGAAGAAATTCTGGCTGATTGTGATGGTAAAGATGCCAGAGTAAGTCAGATAAAGGTTAAAGAAACCCCACAACTTCCACCAGTTCCCTTTGATCTGGGTGCTCTCCAGTCTGAAGCCTACGGTGTTTTTGGTTTCAGCCCCAAGAAAACCCAGTCCATTGCCCAGAATTTGTATGCAGAAGGTTACACATCCTATCCCCGTACTTCTTCCCAGAAATTACCTCCCAGTATTGGTTATAAGAAAATATTGGGAAAACTTAAAAAGAACGCTGCATTCAAAAAGCAGATTGAAAAACTTAAAGAACCCATTAAACCACGTGAAGGTAAAAAAACCGATGAAGCCCACCCTGCCATCCACCCCACAGGCTTGGTTCCCAAAGGGTTAGGGAGAGATTATCAAAAACTATACGAACTCATAGTCTACAGATTCATCAGTGTTTTCGGAGAAAATGGCATCCTGGAAACCATGAAAACAGAACTGGATATTGGAGGCCAGCCATTCAGCTTCAGCAGGAAGAGGATGGCTAAAATGGGTTGGAGAGAACATTACCCTTATCGTAAAGTTGAAAACGACGAGTTCCCCGCTTTAAAAGAAGGGGATAGTTTGGGAGCTCGGGCTTATTCTGAAGAAAAGGAAACTAAACCACCTGCCAGGTACAATCAGGCTTCACTTATCCGGGAACTGGAAAAAAGAGGGCTTGGAACAAAATCCACACGGGCAAATATCATATCCATTTTATATGACAGGAAATATGTTGAGGGTAAGAAGATCACTGTTAACCAGTTAGGAGAACATCTTATTGATACCCTTAAAAAATACTCCGAGAAGATCACCAGTGAAGAACTCACCCGAGAATTTGAAACCAAATTAGAAGGCATAATGAAGGCTGAAGTTAAAAAAGATGAGATAATAGCTGAAGCCAAAGCAGAAGTAAGTTCTATATTGGATGATATTGACGCAAACAAAATCAAAATAGGGGAAGAACTTTACGCATCCTACAGAGAGAGCATGATCGTGGGTAAATGTAAATGCGGCGGCAACCTCATCATGATCAACTCCCCCAAAGGAGGTAGTTTCGTGGGTTGCACTTCCTATCCTGACTGTAAATCAACTTACTCCATGCCTCGTGGAGCTACGGTTCTTAAAACAAAATGTGAGAAATGTGGCCTGCCCATGATATCCTTTGGAAAACCCCGACAAAGAGCCTGCATGGATCCCAAATGTGGACGTGAAGGAGAAGAACCTACACAAAACGAGGTGGTAGGGGTCTGTCCAGAATGCGGAAAAGATCTCATCAAAAGAAGAGGACGTTACGGTGAATTTGTAGGATGCAGTGGTTTTCCGCGATGTCGATACACTCGTTCTTTGGAAGAAAAAGAGGATCAAAAATCTGAAAAAACTTGAACCCATTCTATAATATAATGGGGCTAAGTTTCACAGTTTGAATTTATACCATTTCTTTTTCTCTTATTTCTATTAATTTTCCCTTATTTTATGTATTTCTCATTTTTTTAGTTAAATTCTAAACTCATAGTAATATTTGTTCTAGTAGGGGAAATGAGTATCGTAATTTTGGTAACCAAAAGCATTGTAATACTATGGGTCCGTACAAGAGGGTTATTGTATTATTTCCACAGTAAAACGATTTTTTTTCCTTGAACATCAATTTTTTATAAATTTTTTTATAATAGAAGTGTTCAAAGCACCCTAAAGACTCATACTTTTAAATAGTTTAAACAGTCCAATATAAGATAGATTGACAAACACGTTTACAGATCCAAATCAATGGTTTAACTACAAAGATCAATGGGGTATAGAAATATGGAAACAAAGAAAATTTTATCCAAATTAAAGCCGATCATAATAGTTATCCTTCTATTTTCATTAGCATTCACCCTTCGAGCAGAAGCAGCTAGCATTCCTGGTGTGCCAGACCAGATGAAGGATTACTTCCAGGAAAATGATGGGTTACCTTACTTTAGTGAGATGGACTCATATTATAACTATCGTCTCACAGAAAACTTCGTGGAACATGGATATTTAGGGGATACCATCCAAAATGGTACTGACTGGGACTTGCACTCATTCTTCCCTCCAGGGAGATCTGCAGAATATCCTCCTTTACTTATGTGGATCACCGCCTTCTTCTACTATGTAGCTAACCTATTTGGCAATTATTCGCTTTTACAGGTTAGTTTCTGGACATCAGCAATCATAGCTTCACTATGTGTTGTACCAGCCTTCTTCTTTGTTAGAAAACTTACTAATGACTACGGAGGAATCGCTGCCGCAGTATTGGTGGGATTATCAACATTCTACTTTTCCCACACTTTCGTAGGATTCTTTGACACAGACATGTTCAACATGCTTCTCCCACTGTTAGTGGTCTGGTTCTTCAGTGAAAGTATAACCTCAACTGAAAGTCGGAGAAAAATGTTATACGCTGTTTACGCCTCGATTTCAATGCTAGTATTCTCCCTAGCATGGTCTGGATGGTGGTTTACATTCTACTTACTGATTTTCGTGGCTATCGTGTACCTGCTGATCTCTAAATACTTATTTAAAAAGGAATCCTTCAAATTATGGAAAGAATATCCTGATAAGAAGCAATGGTTCCTTGAACAACCAGTTATACTGCCGCTGGTCATATTTGTGGTTTTGAGTTTAGTGTTGATGTTTGCAGCATGGGGAGATACCTTATTCACTTATTTATTCCAGCCACTGAGTGCTGTTGGAATTCAATCAACAACACAATACACTTCATCCTATCCTAATGTATTTATATCAGTGGGTGAATTACAGATTCCAAGTTTATCTTCTGTTGTAACGGATGTTGGGGGAATATTCCCACTCTTATTCGGAGTATGTGGATGGTTAATGATTTTCTGGGGATTACGTACTAAAAAGGCCAATAAAAAAACCAAAAAATCGGCCAAAACCAAAAAGGTTAAAAAAGGAAGAAAATCCAGGCGAAGAAAAGAAGAGCCTGAAGAAGAACTTAAAGAGAAGAAAGAGGAATATGATGGTTTCATGAGGCCTCTAATGAGGAAAAATTCCCTTTACTATGGGGTATTATTCAGTATATGGTTAGTGCTCACAACTTACTTGTTCACTAATGGTGTAAGATTTGTGGAAGCATTTGCACTTCCCCTCTCACTTTGTGCAGGAATTTTTGTAGGGTTCATTGCAGATTACTTTAGAAGCCAAATAAAAAATCCAAACTATCATGCCATAGCAATGGCTCTAGTGTTGGTATTGGTGTGTTATGCTCCGGTAAGTATAGCTTACACCACAGCTAACTCTGTAGTACCTGGAACTGATGATGCCATGGTTGATACTCTCACCTGGGTAAATAATAACACTTCAGAAAATACAGTGATGACCTCCTGGTGGGACTTTGGACACCTTTTCGCGGTCAAAGCTGACCGGGGAGTTACCTTTGATGGAGGTTCACAGAACAACGCCCGAGCATACTGGGTTGGTAAAGCCTTGTTCACCAGTGATGAGAATCTTTCAGCAGGTATACTGAATATGCTGGCTTCCAGTGGAGACAAAGGATATGAAACACTGGAAAACTACACCAACAACACAGGTAAAACTGTAGAGATCATGGATAAGATACTGGTGGTGGATAAAACCTCTGCCCAGAATATACTAACTTCTGAGTATGGGTTAACTGCAGAACAGGCACAGAACGTCCTGCAATATACTCATCCAGATAATCCAAACCCGGATGTTCTGGTCACCAGTCTGGATATGGTGAGTAAAGCTGGCTGGTGGTCCTACTTTGGAAGCTGGAACTTTGACTCTGGTAATTCAACTAACTACATTTATTCCATGTCTCAGGCCAACGTCACTTCTGAAAATGATAGTGTGGTTATCAAAGCAGATAATGGAGTTGTAGCGCAGATGAGTGGAAGTAACATCACTGCAGGTCTTCAGGTTAGTTCTAGTCAGACAGCTCCACCCCACCGTCTGGTGATCATTAGCAATGGCACCACCCAATATGATCAGGTTGTAAACAATGATAGTAGCTTTTCCATATTCCTAATACAACAGGATAACTATCTGTTTGCAGTGGCTATGAGCAAGGAACTGGAAGATTCCATGTTCACCCGCCTGTATTTCATGCAGGGGGAAGGTTTAACTAGATTCAAACTGGCACACGAGGAACCATCTGAGGGAATTGCTGAAGTTATGGTGTGGAATGTGACTTAAGTGGAATATGAGTTAAAAAATCCATTCCCCCCTTTTTCTTTATTTTATTAAAACTTTTTTAAGTGAATAAATCAATACTAAAAATTAGTGTAATTTTTCATTGATTGCACCAGAAGTAATTATAAGAATTATTTAGAATATTGAATAGTATTCTTGTTTTAAAGTGAGCTTTATGGACATCGAAGAAAGGATCCGCAAGATTGAAGAGGAGATCACCAAGACTCCCTATAACAAGGCCACTTCCCACCATATTGGGAAGTTAAAGGCGAAAATCTCAAAGTTAAGGGAAGAGTCAATAAAAAGGAGCTCATCATCAACTAAAGGACGAGGATTCACCCTAAAAAAGAGCGGAGATTCAACAGTAGTTCTGGTAGGCTTCCCTTCAGTGGGTAAGTCCACTATACTCAACCAAATCACCAATGCCCAGTCTAAGATAGGTGCTTACGAGTTCACCACCCTGGATGTTATCCCCGGAGTTATGGAATACCGTGGTGCTCAGATCCAGATATTTGACATTCCAGGAATAATAACCGGTGCTTCCAGGGGAAAAGGCAGGGGAAGAGAAATCCTCTCTGTGGCCCGTAATGCTGATTTGGTAGTGATGGTATTAGATGTTTTCAACCCTCACCATCAGGAACTGATCCTGGATGAACTCCTGAACATTGGAATAAGACCCAACCAAACAGCTCCAGATGTCACTGTAAAACGCAGAAAAATAGGTGGAGTAAAAGTGGCATCCACAGTACCCCTCACCCATATGGATGAGAAAACTATTCGTTCCATACTCAACGAGTACGGGGTGCACAGTGCTGATGTACTCATAAGGGAAGATGTCACCATTGATCGCTTCATAGACTCCCTGGATAACAGTATTGTATACATCCCTCTTTTACTGGTGATAAACAAGATAGACCTGGTAGACGCATCATACATGGAGGAACTTCAGGAAAAAATCGATGACGCACTTTACATAGCTGCAGATAAAGGTGTCATGGTAGATGAACTTAAAGAGGAAATATTTCAACGCCTCAAACTTATCCGGATTTATATGAAGCCCCAGGGTCAGAAAGCTGATCTGGAAGAACCTTTGATTGTGCGGAAGGGTTCAACAGTGGAAGATGTTGCTGGCAAGTTACACCGGGATTTCCTTAAAAACTTCCGCCACGCCAAAGTATGGGGTAATTCCGTTAAATTCCCTGGTCAAAAAGTGGGACTGGATCATGTGCTGGAAGATGAGGATGTTTTACGTTTAATCATCAAAAAATAATCATCAAAAAAAATCAAGAAGTAGTCATTAAGAAGTGATCATAGTGAAAAATAATAATGAGGAGTAGAGGTGTAGAAAAATGAAATTAGATGATATCATTGTTTCAAGGGGAATTGTAGCAGGATACATGGAGGAACTCCTGGATTATATGGATATGGATGTGGCTATAGGTGGAGGAGGACCTTCTGGACTCACTGCTGGTTACTATATGGCTAAAGCCGGCTTGAAAGTTGCATTATTTGAGAAAAAACTCAGTATGGGTGGTGGAATGTGGGGTGGAGGTATGATGTTCAACAAAATCGTGGTTCAGGAAGACGGAAAACGGATCCTGGATGAAATGGGCATCCGCAGCCAAGAATACCAGGAAGGATATTATCTGGCGGATTCTGTTGAATCAGCTTCCACCATCTGTTCCAAGGCCTGCCAGGCAGGACTGAAGATTTTCAACCTTATGGAAATTGAAGATGTGATGATCAAGGAAGCCGGTGTGGAAGGACTGGTAATCAACTGGAGTCCTGTGGAAATGGCAGGATTACATGTGGATCCCATCACCTTAGCTGCCCGGGCAGTAGTGGATGCCACTGGACACCCCTGTGAGGTGGTTAAAGTCCTGGAAAGAAAGATGGGAGCACCTCTTGAAACCGAAACTGGTAAAATTATGGGAGAAAAGTCAATGTGGGCAGATGTGGCTGAACAAAAAATAATGGGCAATGTCAGTGAAGTCTACCCTGGATTATATGTCACTGGTATGGCAGCCAACGCAGTGCACGGTTCACCACGCATGGGGCCCATATTTGGTGGAATGCTCCTATCAGGGGAAAAAGTCGCTGAAATCCTGATAGACAAATTGAAATAAAATTTACTGGAAAATAAACCTGATAAATCATAAGTTTAATCAAACTGAGGTTGACGTGATCCAAAGATCACAGTCAACCTATTCACCAAAATATAAACAAGATCATGGTCAACTTATTCCCTACGAAATATAAACAAGATCATGGTCAACTTATTCCCTACGAAATATAAACAAGATCATAACCTATCACTACAAAATATAACAAATAATAGGATAAAGACAGAAATAAAGGAACAGATAATGATAATTCTCATCACCGGAACCCCTGGAACGGGCAAAACCACAATTTCCCCATTACTTGCAGAAAAACTAGGATGCTATTTGGTGGATATTAATCAACTTGTTGAGGAAAAACAACTCTACACTGGTGTGGATCCAGAGAAAGGTTATAAAATAGTTGATTTAGACTCTTTAGAGGGAGAACTGCATAAAATTGTTGATGTTACTCTAAATGAGAGTAACTGTATAATAATAGAAGGGCATTTAGCCCATTATTTCCCTGTTGCAGAGTGGGTGATAGTTTTTAGAACAGATCCTAATGTTCTTAAAGGGAGACTTGAGCAGAGAAATTGGGGTGAACTTAAGATCCGCGAAAACCTGGAGGCAGAGGCTCTGGATATCTGTACATGGGAAGCCTACCAAATCCATACTACTAATGTGCATGAAGTGGACACCAGTGGTTTAACTCCTGAAGAAGCAGTTAACACAGTTTCTGAGATTATCAGTGGAAAAAAATCATGTCCCCCTGGTGAAATTGATTTTTCAACGTATCTGAAGTGATAAAGTCTCTGAAACTTGAAAAAATTAGGGATACTCCTGGCGGGGAAAGCTTTTTAAGGGTAAAAGAAGTAAACTTAAATATTATTCTTAAGTACATCTTCAGGTTTTTGGGAATTCAACCTGAAATTCACACTCCTGATGAAGCTTAAGATCTCCGTATTCTGGCATTTTTGATGTTCCGCGAGGGATTATACTTTGAGAAGAGGAAGAAGACCACGATGGATGATAAAAATAGCTTTAGAGCGTATGGAAATCCTCTTCCAACTCGCTGAGGAAGAATTTTCTCAACATCCTCAACGTTCCCATCGCTACGTGGAAATGGCCCGAAAAATAGCCACCAAGTACAACCTTAAAATGCCATCCTCATGGAGGGGAAGGTTCTGCAGGAACTGCCAACACTTTCTTAAACCCGGTTCCAACTGTCAGATCAGATTAGTTGACTCAATGGTGCACATAAAATGTCTGGAATGTGGAGAAATCATGAGAAAGCCTTATATAAAAGAAAAGAAGGCTAAAAGGAGGAATAATATTGAATCCCGCTCATTCCAAGAAGGAACTGATGCATAGATCCCTTTCCACCATCACCTTAAACATAGGCAAATCAGGTGTTAACCCAGGAGTTATGGATGAAATAAAACGCCAACTTAAGGAACGAGAAGTGGTGAAGCTCAGATTTTCCAAGGGTATATCCCATGAGAAAGAAAACTATATTACTGACATCATCGAAAAATCAAATGCTAAGCTCATTGATTTTAGAGGTAACGTTGCGGTAATCTTCAAAAAAAGAAGTAATTAGGAGAAATAATATGACTACAATTTACGATGTACCTGCCGACTCGCTCATTAGCCAAGTCGCCAAGGAGTTAAGTGAAAATAAAAAGATAACCCCTCCAGAATGGACTCCATTCGTTAAAACGGGGGTTCACAAAGAGAGAAGGCCAGAAAACCCTGACTGGTGGTATGTGCGCTGTGCATCCCTACTCCGCAGGGTCTACATAGATGGCCCAGTGGGCATCAACAGCCTCAGGACTTACTACGGTGGAAAAAAGGACAGGGGAACTAACCCTGAGAAATTCAAAAGAGGCAGTGGATCAGTGACCAGAACAGCCCTTCACCAGTTAGAAGATGCAGGCCTGGTTGAAAAAAGAGAAGAAGGCCGAGTTGTAACTCCTGCTGGAAGATCTTTCATGGACAAAGCCTCCTTCGAACTTAAACAAGATATTCCTGAACTTGTAAAATACTAAATATTACCTAACTTTAGAAAACTTCAATAAATAAGCTTTAACAGCATAGAGAGGTATTAAATGAGTGATATTGAGGAAATAAGGCGTAAAAGAATGCAAGAACTGCAACAGCAAGCAGCAGCACAACAAGCAGCACAACAACAGTCTCCAGATGCTCAAGCCCAGGAACAGATGCGTAGGGAACTTGAGGCTCAAAAAAGGCAGGCTTTGTTGCAAATATTAACCCCTGAAGCTCGCAGTCGCCTAGCTAACCTCCGTCTCACCAAACCCGAATTTGTGGATCAGATCGAACTACAGCTCATACAACTAGCCCAGATGGGTAGAATTAAGTCAAAAATCACTGATGAGCAGCTAAAAGAACTACTCCGCAAGATGTCGGGTCAGAAGAGAGAAATTAATATTACCTGGAAATGAAAGCCGCGGTACTCTACAGTGGAGGTAAAGACAGCTCATTAATGGCAGTTATACTCCAACGCTTAGGATACCAAGTGGATCTATTAACAGCCAATTTTGGTGTTTTTCCCTCTTGGAAGTCAGCAAATAGTGCAGCATCCAATTTAGGATTCAAACACAGAGTTCTAAAGGTAGATCGTACTCTCCTGGAGGAAACAGTGCACATGATCCTGAAAGATGGATTTCCCAACCAGGGAATTAACCATTTGCACAGAAAAGTTCTCCAAATAGCTGCAGAGGAATATCCTGTGGTTTCTGATGGCACCAGAAGAGATGATAGGGTTCCTAAATTAGATTTAAGGGAAATACAAAGCTTTGAAGATTCTAAAGGTGTT
>JAHKLQ010000071.1 GCA_020854975.1 Methanobacterium sp. | reverse complement strand
TTTGTGGATATTGTTAAACAGGGAGACATCATTGCCTTTGATGGTACTGAGGAGTTGGAATTAGCTGAAAGCATAATGGAACGTGAAAAAATTAAGATCATCGTTGATCTTCACCTGGGAGAACATCAGGCCATTGCATATGGCTGTGACCTTAGCTACGACTATGTGCGTATTAACTCCGAGTATTCCACTTAACTAAATTCATCTAATAACTAAATTCATCTAATAACTAAATTCATCTAATAACTAAATTCATCTAATAACTAAATTCATCTAATAACTAAATTCCTGTAAAATTCATGTAAATAATTAGATAATTCATATTCAAGATAGGGTAAATAAGATCTAGTTATAGTTAAATAAAATTCGTTTAAAGAGGGTATCATTCTTTATTTGAAGAGGAATGATTCATTATATAAATGAAGAGAAACATGATCCCATTTAAAGAGGATATGGTTTATTTGAAGGAGATATGGTTCCTTATTTGAGAGGTATGATCCCTTTTAAAGAGGAAATGATCCCTTATTCATTTTAATGGTATTAAATAACTAAACTAATGTTATGGGTTGATATAAAATGAAAGTATTGATTATAGGCTCAGAAGGAATGTTAGGGCATGATTTGGTGGATATTTTATCAGAAGAAAATGAAATCAGCACCACTACCATTGACACCCTGGACATCACTGACATTGAAAAAACCATTGAAACAGTTAAAAACATTAATCCAGATGTGGTGGTTCATGCTGCTGCCTTTACAGATGTTGATGGAAGTGAATCCAAGGCAGACCTTGCCTACCAGGTTAACGTTCTGGGAAGTAGAAACGTGGCAGTTGCCTGCCGGGAAACAGACAGTGCCCTGGTTTACATCTGCACAGACTATGTATTTGACGGTACTAAAGGCACACCTTACCAGGAATACGACCAGACCAATCCATTAAGTGTTTACGGTAAGACCAAACATTTAGGCGAAGTTTACGTTCGCGATTTACTTAGTAAATTCTACATAGTTAGAACTTCATGGTTATATGGATACCATGGACCTAATTTCATCACTACCATGCTTAAATTGGCCGAAACCCATGATACTATATCAGTGGTCAGTGACCAGATAGGATCCCCCACTTACACCGTGGACCTAGCCAAAGCCATTGCCAAATTAATAAAAAAACCAGCTTATGGCATATATCACGTTACTAACAGTGACCATTGCTCCTGGTATGAATATGCTCAGTTGATATTCGAGATTGCTGGAAAAGATATAGATTTAAAGCCGGTTACCACAGAAGAATTCGGTAGCCCCGCTCCAAGACCAAAATATTCAGTTCTTGATAATTATAACTGGAAAATGGAAGGATTCCCTAAAATTAGAAGTTATAAAGATGCTTTAAAAGAGTACATGCAATTGTTGTAGTAATATAACAGTTAATCCTATTTTACCTTTTTTTAATCATCTACCTTTATATCTTTTTTAGATTCTAAAATCATTTATCTTCTTTTTCAATAACCTTGTATCTGAGGATTTTTATCAAAACATTGCATTGTTCCGTTATATCTGAAAAATTCGAATAATTTAACACCTTTATTATTTAAAGCTGTAATATAATCTGGATTTACTGGTGCTTTATGGGACTGGTAGGGGCTCGTGCTACCTAACCATAAATATTCTACAAATTAACATTATCAAAGTACAAATAACTATGATTACAGTAGTATAAACGTATAGCCAACTCGTATCCGAGAATAAAATACATAAAAGACTGCCGATAGATATAAAAAGACAAATATATAATCCTTTATTCACGGTTTTTTTCATTTCTTCTTTGTCCAATTAAATCAACCTTTTAAAATTTTAATTTTGTTACCAAGATGCAGAGCTATTAAGCCATTCAAACTTATATTACTAAACTGTTCCTCATATTCTTATTAGTTTTCATAATATCTTAAAAGAATAAAATGAAGAATAAAGAAGCTAAAAAAAAGAAAAAAATAAGTTAAAAAGTTATATGGATAGTTTGGATATTCTATCCATGGCTTCTTCTGTATTTTCCAGGGTGTTAAAAGCTGTTAATCTGAGGTAACCTTCACCACTGGGTCCGAAACCTATACCCGGTGTTCCCACCACATGGGCTTCGTTGAGCAGTAAATCAAAGAATTGCCAGGAGTCCATGTCACCAGGAGTTTTAATCCAGATATATGGTGAGTTAATTCCACCATAAACCCTTAAACCAATACTGCTTAAATTTTCCCTGATGATGGATGCGTTTTTCATATAATAATCAATGGATTCTTTAATTTCTTTTTGACCTTCTGGAGAGTATACTGCACTGGCAGCAACCTGTATGGGATAAGAAACACCATTGAACTTGGTGGTCTGACGACGGTTCCACAATGCATTCAGTGAATGTGGATTACCTTCACTGTCAAAGCCCATAACTTCTTTGGGAACCACAGTGTAAGCACAGCGAGTACCAGTAAAACCAGCATTCTTGGAAAAACTCCTAAATTCAATGGCCACTTCACGAGCACCTTCAATCTCATAGATACTGTGTGGTATGTTATCTTCCGTGATGTAAGCTTCATAGGCAGCGTCAAATAATATAATAGAATTATTTTCCCGGGCATAATCCACCCATTCTTTGAGTTGGGCTTTGGTTAGTGCAGTTCCTGTGGGGTTATTGGGGAAACACAGGTAGATCAGATCAACAGGAGTATCAGGCAGTTCAGGGACAAAATCATTATCTTCAGTGCAGGGAATGTAAACCAGTTTCTGATAACGACCATTTTCACCCATGGGCCCGGTACGTCCTGCCATAACATTACTATCCACATATACCGGGTAAACCGGGTCAGTGACTGCCACGGTGTTTCCAAGGCCGAATATTTCCTGAATATTACCAGTGTCACATTTAGCACCATCACTGATGAATAATTCATCCTTAGATAAAGTTATGCCTCGGGGTGTGTAATCATGTTTGATAATTTGTTCCATTAAAAAATCATAACCCTGTTCAGGACCATAACCCCTGAATGTTTCTTTTTTAC
>JAHKLQ010000038.1 GCA_020854975.1 Methanobacterium sp. | reverse complement strand
GTTATCAGTCTTTAACCTATATGTACACCAGGATTTTGGTTTTCACTGCCGATAATGATGCATTGCCAAATTATGCGGTTGTGAAACCATGGTCTACTGCGAATATTCCCATCACAGGTACTTCTAGTACAGACACTACTTTCACTATAAGTGAAATAGCAGATGCTGCTCTCCGAGTAAAAAATTACGTGGAGACCAATAAGTGTTTGCCTAACTATGTGC
Source organism: Methanobacterium sp. (assembly GCA_020854975.1). Lineage (GTDB taxonomy): Archaea > Methanobacteriota > Methanobacteria > Methanobacteriales > Methanobacteriaceae > Methanobacterium > Methanobacterium ferruginis. The sequence goes on along the minus strand of JAHKLQ010000038.1, from coordinate 14,063 downwards.
AGATGGGAGAAGATCAGTTAAACATGGCCCAATTCCTGTATTTAGCAGCTAAAGCAACATTACAGCTTAATAGTGGAAACACTGCATCTATCAGTCTAAAAAATGAAGCAGTTCCAACATCAAGTTATGAAGAACTAAGCAGTGGTAATCTACTCCGAGCAGACTACGTGGATTTCGCTCAACGAATTGTAAGTTTTATGGATGCAAACAATAAAGCACCAGAATACGGCCTAGTTGGCCTAGGCAAAATAAGTTACCAATCCCAGGTATATCTTTTCGCCAGGGTGGTGAACTTTTATGGTGCCAATGGTGTTTTACCCAACTATGCAACCATGAAACCATGGACAACAGTTACAGGATCAACTGATTCAACCTTACCTAGTGGTATGGAACAGTATCTACAGGCAACTGCCAACTGTCAATCTGACGATCCAACCATAATTGCAATGGCTCAAAGTATAACCTCTGGCGCAACTTCCAGCTACGAAAAGGCCCAACGCATCTTTAACTGGGTGCGAGACAACCTTAACTATTCGTTCTACTACAACACCCAGAAAGGAGCTGTTAACACGCTCTCTTCTAGGAGTGCCAATTGCTGTGACCATTCACACCTACTCGTGGCCCTTTCAAGAGCAGTTGGATTACCAGCCAGATATGTACATGGAGTTTGTAACTTCAGCAGCGGAACATACGGACACGTATGGGCTCAAGTATACGTCAATGGACAATGGTATAATGCGGATGCAATCAGCTATAAAAATGATCTGGGAGTAATCCGCAACTGGGACACATCATCGTGGACATATAAAGGGACCTATGCCGAGCTGCCCTTTTAAACCCTTTCTTTTTTTCTTTTTTTTAAATCCCCTAGTGATAACTATGTAAAACCTGTAAATATCTAAATATGGAAAATAAAATTTAATGGAAAATCATTAATGGAATTTTATTTTTAATGGAAATTTATGCTAAAAAACCGTTTAATGAATCATTTAAATATTAATATTTATATTTAAAGTTTAATGAGCCATTTGGTATAAAAAAATGAGCCATTTGATAAAAAAAATCATTTGTAGATTGTTTCATATAATGTTATGACTCATCTGGTTTAACATTTAGCATTGTTCAGCAATGTTTAAAGCTCCCTGGAGGAAAATCAGATTCTTTAATCTTTTTAATAATTTTACATGAACTATCCAGGGATGATTTATGGTAACCGTTTATTTTCACCACTTCTGCATGGATATCTCTTTTTTCAAGTTCGCCACGTAACCAGTCTAAATCAAATTTCTGATCCGGCCCTATGGTGATAATATCAGGTTTGATCTTACGGACCGTGCTGAACATGTCAGTTTCACTTCCCAGAACAGCTTCGTCCACCATTTTCAACATTTGAACCACTTTCATACGTTGTTTTTCAGGAACAATAGGTACCCTTTTTCTGGCTCGTACTGTGGACTCCCGGGCCACCACCACTACCAGACGAGCATCATCCCCTCCTAGTTTTTTTGATTCACTAAGATAATATCCATGACCCGGATGAATTAAATCAAATGTTCCAGTTGCCATTACAGTTTTAATAGTTACACCTCTTGTAAGAAATTATTTCAATCCATAATATTCAATTAAGGAAAAGTTAAGGATTAATCTAGTTAATTGTAACCGCTAAGTATATCAATTATTAATATTTTTCTAAAGATAAAAACCTATTTACTAAAATTTAGGAGAGGGTGTATAATGCAGTTATACATTTATAAAATAAGTAAACCAGTATCATTATAACCTCAATGGAAGACGGATTAGATCAGTAAATATAGTTTGGTTTAATACGTTAGTTTTATAAATAAGGAATTAGTGAATTGAACTTCTAAGATAAAAATAACAATTTTCTCATATAATAAGAAAAGGTAAGTTTTGATAATTTTTATTTGAAAACAAATTTATACTGTGGTAATTATTATGAGTTCCAAAATCGCCAGAGGAAGCATAATCATGATGTTTGGGTATTTTATATTCCGTATTGGGGGATATATTTACCGTTTTTCCACAGCATACCTTTTAGGTCCGGCTGGTTTTGGAATACTCAATTTAGCGCTTCCCACACAACAAATATTAATCCAAATAGCTTCAGGAGGAATGCCACCAGCCATTGCTAAACACGTATCTGAATATTCTGCTAAAGGCGACGAGGAAATGGTAAAACAAGTAATCCATACCTCCCTCAAGATTGTGATTATTCTTGGATTATTCTTCAGTTTAGTAATATTTTTACTGGCGGATCCATTGGCCAATGGTTACTTCCATAAACCAGAAGCTGTACTCCCCTTAAAACTTGTGGCTTTGATTACTCCCTTCAGTGTGGTGGTAGGTGTTTTCAGAGGTGCTTTTCAGGGTATTTTCCAGATGGGAAACATAGTCATCACCAAAGCCTTTGAACAAGTTTTCATGATCAGCAGCGCCATAATACTAATTCTAGTGGGTTTTTATGTGGCAGGAGCAGTTATTGGAACTGCAATAGGCTTCTTATTTTCAGCCCTAGCCGGATACTATTTATACAGAAGGGGACTGGGGAAACGTCTTAAAGATGTGAAATTATCATTCAGTATAAAAGATGAATTAGCCTTAACTAAGGTACTTGTTATTTTCGCATTCCCTGTTCTCATAACCGGGCTTGCTGAAACAGCATTATTTGATTTAATTGGGAATTACATTGTTGGAGCGTATATGGTCAGTGAACAACTGGGATTCTATGGTGCTGCCACCCCCATAGCCCGCTTACCTCTCATAATTTCCACAGCAGTTGCAACAGCAGTACTACCTGCAACAGCAGAAGCAGTGGGCTTAGAAAACAGACACGTTCTTAAAACTTATGTTAATCAGTCTTATCGTTATGTTTCATTACTAGTACTTCCCATGTGCGTGGGAACCTTCGTATTTGCCACTCCCATCATGAAATTACTTTACATAAACCCGGCTTACATGAATGGTGCTGCAGCTCTACAGATATTATCCATTGGAATGCTATTTTTCACCATTTACACAGTCTCTTCCAGCATAGCCCAGGGATTAGGAAAACCTTATCTCCCAATGACTATTTTAACTTTGGGAGTTATTTTGGATGTTGCATTAAGTGTTTATTTGATTCCTATTTATGGAATTACTGGTGCTGCCACTGCAACAACTATAACTGCATTTTTAATAATGATTTCCATAGTCTGGAAAACTCTTCAGGTAGCTGATGTGAAATTACAGTATAAAGATTTGACCAAAATCATCTTAGCCGCATTAATAATGGGAGCAGTACTTCTATTAATACCCCAAAGCATTTTACTGATCGCTATACCATTAAACTACATAGTTTTCGCATTTGCAGTGATTTTAGCAGCAATCATTTATATCGTTGCCCTTATACTCCTCGGAGGGATTAAAAACAATGATATAACTGCTCTTCGCAAGCTAGGTAACAAAGCTGGTCCATTAAAAGGATTATTTAACAAACTGATTTTGTTACTTGAAAGATTCGCACACTAATTATCCTCAAAATAAAAAATTGTAGAAATAAACCTTTATTTCCTTTTTTTAGAATTTTTAGAGAATTTATAAAGGGATTAATAAGATTATAATCAATTCAGCAGTGGTATTAATTCAATTTAACAGTGATATTACCAATTTAAATCATTCAAATGGCTCTATTTAATTTTTAAAATATGAATATTGCCAAATTATTTCTGTAATCAGTTACATAATCAGGTTATATGATTATTTTGAGGGGAATTGGAACGGGTTCTTATGTGGGAGTAGGGCGTGTTAAAAAGATAGAGAAAGATGAAGATCTTTTAACTCTTAAGGGAGGGGAGGTAGTGGTATTATCCCGAGCATCCCGGGACATGCTCACTCATCTTCACCGAGCCAGTGGGGTGGTTACTGATTATGGTGGACTCACCAGCCACGTGGCAATCGTACTCCGGGAAATGAAAGTACCCTGTGTGGTAGGAACAGGTGAAGGTACCAAGAAACTCAAAGAGGGAATAATAGTAACTGTTGATGGTAGAACAGGTAACATTTATCAAGGATTCATTGAAAGAGACAATAAAGCTGATTTTCAAGAGTTTTACTATCCTGCCACCAATATTAAAGTAAACCTCAATGTTCCAGAAATTGCCTATAAAGTGGCACCCTATGCAGATGGAGTGGGATCCATCCGTATTGAAAACAGTATCATCCGCACAGGAAAACATCCACATGTACTTCTTCTTGAGGGAAAACTTAGTAATGTTATCGCTGATTCTGTACGTCAGATTGCTGATGCATTCCACCCTAAACCAGTATGGTTCCGCACCTTTGACATACCAACCGATGAGTTAAAACGATTAAAAGGTGGAAACATAGAACCAGACGAAGCCAACCCATTATTAGGTTTAAGGGGCATTCATAAAGATCTTAAAACTCCCAAAATACTTGAAGCAGAGTTTGAAGCCCTGTTGAAACTTATAGATGATGGTTATGATAATCTTGGGGTTAAAATACCTTTTTTACGTGATGTTTCTGAGTATAAGGAAACCAAGAAAATTATGTGTGAAGTCGGACTCAGGCCCCACCGTGACCTGCCTGTAGGAGCCTCCATTGAAACTCCCTCCTCAGTTTTCAGTCTGGATGAATTCATTGATGAAGGCATAGATTTTGTAACCCTGGGAATGAGTGACATGGCCATGTCCTCCCTGGCAGTGGACCGTAGGGGGGTGAAGGTGGCCAAACTTTTCAACCTAACCCACCCATCTGTGTTGAGGATGATGGAAATGGTTATAGAAAAATGTAACCAGAGTGGTATTGAAAGCTGCATCTGTGGGCATGCTGGTTCGGACCCAGCTATTGTACGTTGGCTGGTGGGAAAAGGTATCAGCTCCATATCCACCAACCCTGATCAAATCCTGAGAATACGTAAAGTGGTGGATGTAGCTGAAAAAACCATAATAAGAAAGGGATTTGGCAGTAACTTTTGAAGAAAATATTCTAAAATATAATTAGGGATAATTAAAGGAAGTAAATTAAAAAAAGTAAAAGATTCACATGTTTTCTTTTTAAAGATTTATCTGTTTTCGTAAACAAGAGCATCTTCAAAATTGATCTTCCCTTTATAAAGAGCTGAACCAATTACCACACCATAAACATCTGTCTGGCTGAGTTTCGCCACGTCTTCAAGGGTACTAACTCCCCCAGAATATACTACTGGTATTTCAACGGATTTTAAGAGTTCTAAAAGGGGGTCAATGTTAAACCCTTCCAGAAGGCCTTCATGGTCCACATTGGTGAATAATATTTCTCCAGCTCCTCTTTTTTCCAGAATTTTACCCAGTTCAGGGGCAGTCTGGTCTGTTTTTTCGGTCCATCCTCTAACCACTACTTGGGAATCTTTACTATCCAGAGCCACTATAATCCGTTCGCTTCCATATTCATCAGCCAATACTTCCACAGTATCTGGATTTTGAATGGCTAAAGTTCCCAGTATTATCTTATTCACACCCATATCCAGCAAATGGATAGCATCATCAATGGTGCGAATACCACCCCCCATCTGAACTGGTATGGATACCTCAGAAAGAATTTTTTCTACAACTGGCAGATTTCCCCCTTCTTCCAGAGCACCTCCCAGATCAATAACATGTAAAATACTTGCTCCCTTTTTTTCCCACTCAAGAGCAACTTCAATAGGATTGTCAAGGCTAATCTGTTCTGTTCCGGGCTTACCCTGCACTAACTGTACACATTTCCCATTTTTAATATCAACTGCTGGAATTACAAACATACATATTTCCTCTGTGACTCATTTTGCTATGATTCCCTTTATTATAAATGACTTTTAATAGACTCCTAATAACTATTGATAATGTTAAAGAATTATTGATCATGTTAAATTATAGTTAGGATATTAATTATCCTTTAATATATTTTAAATCAGATCATGTTCTAAATTTTCAGGATTTCAATTATATATGAGTTGGTTTTATGAGAAAAGTGGCTTTAAAACTAGCCTATTTGGGAACGGAGTTTTATGGATTTCAAAGGCAGCCCAACCTACGCACTGTTGAGGGTAAACTTTTAGAAGCACTGCAAAAAGTGGGTTTAATAAATAATCTGGGCCAGGCTAACTACTCCCTTGCGGGTAGAACTGATCGGGGAGTTCATGCTCTGGGAAATGTGGTTTCATTTCGCACAGACCAGGAATTAATAATCAACCAGATCAACGATCTTTTACCTCAGGATATGAGAATTCTGGGATCTGCCCGGGTACCACTGGGATTCAAAGCCAGATATGCGCATAAAAGACATTACCGCTACGTGCTTGCTAAGCCTCCTCTGGAAGATGAATGGGAAACAGATAAGATGGAGGAAGCAGCCTGTTTAATGCAGGGAACTCATAATTTCCTTAACTTTTCCAGGAGAAACGAGCGAAACCCTATACGGAGAGTGGACACAGTCAAAATCACACCTCACAACCAGGTATATTTGGTGGATGTGGTGGGTGAGAGTTTCCTTTGGAACATGGTTCGCAAGATGGTGGCAGTACTACTCAGCGTAGGTAAAGACGAACTAGAATTAGAAGATGTTCAAAAATTTCTGGATCCTCAATACAAAGCAGCGATCTCTCCTTTACCACCGGAAAGCTTAATTTTAATGGATGTTTTTTATCAGGGTGTGCAGTTTAAAGAGGATGAATATGCCTGTTCCAGGTTTTTACAGGCTTTAAATGATGAATGTTATAACCATCAAAGAATGGTTGCCTCAACTGAGGAGATGATAAGAACATTATCCTCTGATTGAGATCAGCTGTCAAAGGAGAGCTAAACTTTCTAATTTTTTGAACACAATTATTCTAATTAGTTAATACAGTTTTATTCTAATTAGTTAATACAGTCATATTTTTGATGATGAGAAAAACAATAAATAGTAACAAAAACAGAGAATAAACAGTAAAAGGTAAGAATTGGAACTAATATCCAAAAGGAGGAACTAGTCTGGTTCACCAGGAAACTCAAAATTTTAAAGAATTTAATAATGAACTAATTTTCAATTTTAAGGGGTCAACAACCCGCAGCGACCAAAAAGGTATTATAGTAGGTCTTGATCCCGGACTAACTGTAGGAGTAGCTATTCTGGATCTTTCTGGTGAAATACTTGGTGTGAATAGTTTTAAGGAAGCTTCCAGGGCAGAGATAACAAAACACATTATAACCTACGGTAAAACTGTTTTAGTGGCTACTGATGTTCATAATCCTCCAAAGATGGTTAAAAAAATGGCATCTGCCCTTAATTCTAAAATATATGCACCCTATCGGGATCTGGCTGTGAATGCCAAAAACGAGTTGGTGGATGATTATATTTACCTCTTAGACCACACTCTTTCAACCCGTAGCACCAGGAGTTTAGACTCTGAACTGGTCCCCAATAATGCGCATGAACGTGATGCTCTGGCTGCAGCTATTCAGGGATATAAAAAATATCAGAAAAAGATGGAACAGATAGAAAGAAAAACAGAAAAACTGAATTTTCCTCTAGAATGGGTTGATGATATAAAGATCATGGTCATTAATGAAGTTCCCATTACCAAGGCCATAAATGCCACCCTTGAAAGATTAAAGCCATCATATACTTCAGACAATGAAAATATTCGGAGAACTGATTTTGAATCAGGAACTTCTCTTAATAGGAATGATGGTGATGAAAAGATTATTGAGAGTTTAAAGAAGGATGTTGAATCAGAAACTACCTCTGAAACCATTTCCAAATTAAAAAATAAATTAAAATCTCAGGATAAACAGATCAGAAACTTACAGAAGAAAAACAGCACCCTGGAAGAACATATCCAAGAATATCAAGATGAAATATCTAACCTGGAAACTAAGATCAGTAGATTGCAGTACCAGTATTCCCATAACATCCTCCGTCAGAAGGAAATTGCCACTAAAACATCTATTATCAAGGGACTTCAACAGAAATATAACCATGAAAAAGTTTTAAGGAAGGAACTAGAGGATCAATTACAATCTATAAAACGTATAAGGGCTATGGAACTTTCCAGGGAGGCTTTACCTGTTAAAATTATAGATAACTTTTCAAAAGATGGAATACGTGAGGCCACCGCATCTAAAAATATTAAAAAAAGCGATGTAGTTCTTTTAAAAAGTTCAAAAGGGGGAGGTCCCCAAACAGCATCCCTACTTATCCATTTGGGTGTAAAGGCAGTTATAACTACGGATAAAATGTCTCATCAGGCCAAGGAAGAATTCCAAAAAAATATGATTCCTCTAATTGAAGAGAAGAAAGTTGACTTAAAGATGGCTGATGATGTTACAGTTATAATGTCTCAGGATCTCAAAAGAGAAATAGAACAATGGAAAAAAGAACAGGAAGAAAAGAAGAAAAAAGAAGACCGAAATAAACTTCTAAAAATAATGGATGATTATCGAGCTCAAAGAAAAAGATCTACTAATAATTATTAGGTTTTTATTTCTAGTTTAATCGGTAATTTTTAATTTATTCTTTTTTTATTTGACTAAATTCGCTAACTAATTGATTTTTAGAGTTTATTGGCTATTTTTTTTAAATTTGTACATTTAATTCGAAGATGTTTTGGTTGGTACTCAAAGAGGAACAGGGAGTGAACAAATTTTTTTTCATCCCTCTAAATCTTAGAATGTATGATGATTTCTTTCTGTTTTGGAATGTTTATACTGGGTTTTTCCAGGTTACAGAATCAATCAATAGAATCAATTAAATAGGAATTGCACTTAATTAACTTTAATTAACCCTTAATCAAGAGATTTAATTAACCTTTAATCTAGACATATAATGGGATCATCAAATCATATAATTTACAAGAAGTTTCATAAATTATTTATTACAATGGATGTGGAGTGAATGAAAATAGCGTTTATAATAGGTACCAGACCTGAAATCATCAAAATGTCACCATTGATTGACGAAGTGGATAAGAGGGGAATCGACTATATTCTGATTCACACGGGCCAGCATTACGACCATGAAATGTCTGATCAATTTTTTCAGGACCTGGAACTTAAAGAACCTGACTATAACATAGGTGTGGGGTCAGATTCCCACAGTAAACAAACTGCTATTATGATGAAAGGTATTGAAGAGGTTTTAGTCAGTGAAAAACCGGATATAGTACTGGTTCAGGGGGATACTAATGCGGTTTTAGCCGGAGCATTGGCTTCAGCCAAATTACACATGGCAGTGGGGCATGTGGAAGCAGGGCTTCGCTCATATGATAAAACCATGCCTGAAGAGATAAATCGGATGGTTGCTGATGTTTGTACCAACATGTTTTTTGTGCCCACTGAGGATACTGCTATTAATCTACTTTTTGAGGGAATATCACCACAGAACATTTTCATCACTGGAAACACGGTAGTTGATGCCTGCCACAGAAACCTTAAAATTGCCAGTAAAACTTCTAACATCATGTCACAACTGGAACTGGAGGGAGACATCCTATCTTTGACTCTTCACCGTGCAGAAAATGTAGATGATCCTCAAAGGCTTAAAAACATAATTAAAGCTTTGTTAAATATTGAAAACCTCACCATTGTATTCCCAGCACATCCCCGTACAGTTAAAACTCTCAAAGAATTTGGAATGTATGATACACTTAAAAATGCTCCCCATATTCGTATGATAAAGCCCATAGGTTATCTTGATTTCCTGATCCTTCAATCAAATTCTAAACTCATGATAACAGATTCTGGAGGAATCCAGGAAGAAGCAATTACCCTTAATATTCCCTGTCTTACTCTCCGATACAACACTGAAAGGCCGGAAACAGTTCAAGCCGGAGGTAATATTTTGGTAGGTGCTGATACAGAGAAAATAACATATAATGTGGCCAAGATAATGGGTGATGAGGAACTCTACCATAATATGCAAGAAGCACCTAACCCCTATGGTGATGGTACAACCTCAGAAAAGATTGTTGATGCCATTTTAGATTCATATCATCAGGGGAAACTAAAAATCAAGGCACCTGAAGAAATAGGTGGTAGACAGGCAAAAAAATTGTTAACCATGCACGAAAAGATTACCGTGGCTGAATTCGAGAAGAACAATCCGAACTACACAATAAAAATAGTATTTGATGAGGGTAATCCCCTTTTCCCTCAACCTGACCTTTCTTTAGAGGGTAAAATAGTGCTTGTTTCCTATTTTGTTGGTGGTAATTGAATTATCCACTATTTCTTTTGCCAATAATTTTCCATGTATTACTGGAAAAACAAAAATATAATTAACCTCTATTAATTAAAGAAGATTTAATAGATCTGAAATTATTTTATCCTGTAATTTTTCATAATAAAAAATTTCTAAATAGAATAGAATTTATTCAAACAAAAATATCCTATTTACGAAAGAAGTTGATAATATTATCTTAAATAACTAAAATAGGGGAGAAAGCAATGATTAAAGAAAATTCACTCATAACCATCTTTGGTTTAGGTCATATGGGACTTCCCACTGCTGCACTCTTGGCGCAGAGTGGATTGAAGGTGTTGGGAGTTGATATAAACAAAAAAACTGTTGAAATGGTCAACTCTGGTCAATCTCCAATAATGGAACCTGGACTGGATGAACTTGTCCGAAAAACAGTTCAAGAAGGTTATTTATCTGCCACCAACGATATGGTGGAAGCAGTGAAATCCGCTGAGATAATCATGATCATTGTACCCACCCCAGTGGATGGAAACAAGAAATCAGACCTTTCTGCAGTAATCTCTGCATCCAAATCAATCTCTGAAGGTTTAAAGGAGGGTGCCATGGTTATAGTTGAAAGTACCGTACCACCAGGCACCTGTGATAACCTAGTCATTCCCTTACTTGAAACTAGCGGTCTTAAAGCAGGAACAGACTTTAAAATTGCTTACACTCCTGAAAGGGCCCTTCCTCATAACACCATATATGAAATGACTCATAACGCAAGAGTAATCGGGGGAATAGATCCTCCAAGTGCAAAAAGAGCCGCTTCACTATATCAGAGGATTACAAAGGGTCAAATCATAATGGTGCAGAATTTAGTGACAGCTGAAATGGTTAAATTAATGGAAAACACTTACAGAGACACTAATATAGCCTTGGCTAATGAGTTGGCTTTAGTATGTGATTCTATGGGGGTTGATGCTATAGAAGCCATTCAGGCTGCCAACCATCATCCCCGTGTCAATATACATACACCAGGCCCAGGTGTGGGAGGCCACTGCCTCTCCATAGATCCCTACTTCATAGTGGAAACAGCCCGAGAAAAAGGAGTAGAAACAAATCTTATAAAAACATCCCGACAAGTTAATGAGGCCATGCCTCAGGAAGTAGCCAAAATAATTCAACAAGCATTAAAAGAAACAGGAAAAACTATTAAAGGATCAAAGATAGGCATTTTAGGAGTAGCTTACAAGGGAAATGTGGCTGATGCCAGAGAAACCCCTGCAGAACCATTAATCAAAATTTTAAAGGATAAAGGTGCAGAAGTTTATGTTAATGATCCGTATGTGTCACCAGAAATCATAAACAATTGGGGTGTTCAAATCGTAGATCTGGAAAATGCCCTTAACTGTGATTGTGTGGTGCTCCTAACTGATCATGATTTCTACAAAGATATCAAACCATCCATGATTAAAAACCGCTTACTGGTATGCACCAGACCTGTACTTGAGAAAGAAAAGTTCAAGAAGGCAGGTGTGATTTTTAAGGGAGTTGGCAGGTCTTGAGTCTATTAATTTTTGAATATGCAACTTCACTGGGAATCAAAGACCCTTCACTAACTGCAGAAGGACGGGCAATGATCCAGGGCCTTACCGATGATCTGCAGGGCCTAGATACCAGTTTTTTAATTTCCAAAAATTCAGATCCAATAGGCGGGGGTCATTGTCAGTCTGTAACTATAAAAGAAGACTTAAATAAATGGATACCTGAAAATATTCATCATTACAACTTCTGTTTACCTATTGCACCTGAAGAAAATTTTATTTTATACGAATTAACTCAACTTATTGAAGATAATGGTGTTCAGGTGGTGGGATCTGATGCAAATGCTGTAGGCACATGTTCAGATAAATATCTAACATATCAAGCACTGGAAAGTAAAGTCCCCCTCATACCCACACATAAAGTCCAATGGGATGAGATTGACACCGAAAACTATGATATCCCAGCATATGATGTTTCAAACGGTAAACAAGTAGTTAAACCTGCTGATGGAGTTTCATGTTCAGCAGTACAGATAATCAGCTCCCCAGAAGAATTTAAAAAGGCAGCTAGAGAAGTTAGGAAGGTAACCACCCTCCCCTATTTCCTGGTCCAGGAATGGATGGAAGGAGATAGTGTAAGTGTGAGTTTACTTGCCAATGGAAAAGAAGCCATACCTTTAAGTTTAAATCAACAGAATGTCAACTCAACCGATGGAAAAATAAATTATAACGGTGGAAAAGTCCCTGCAAATCATCCTCTGGAGAATGAAGCTAAAGAAATAGCAAAAAAGGCAGTTGAATCCATAAAAGGATTGAAAGGATATGTGGGTGTTGACATGATTTTGGGGGATGAAGTACATCTAGTGGAAATTAACTCCAGGATCACCACTCCCTATGTGGCTCTGAGAAACATGTTAAACTTTAATTTAGGGGAGGCAATTGTGGAATCTGTGAAAGGACAGCTTCCAGAGGAAGTAGAATTAGGAGGGGAGATCACATTTCAGAAAGAGGGGAACCATTTGCAGTTAAAGGTGATAAAGTGAAAATTGCTGGTTTTGATATTGGAGGAGCAAACACAGATCTTTCTGTGGTTGAATTCGATGAAAAAGGAAACATCATAGATATAAGAACTGATTTCCGTTATCTGCCCATGTGGATGAAAAAAGAGGAACTCAGCCAAACTCTCATAGAACTATTGGGTTCTGACCTTGATGAAATTGATGCTGTTGGAGTTTCCATGACTGCGGAACTTGCAGACAGCTACCAGAACAAAAGTGAAGGTGTACTTGATATTGCAGGTAGAGTTACAGAATCATTTAACCTTCCTGTGGGTTTTGTGGGGCTTAACGGTATGCTGGATTACCATGAATTGATAAACACTCCCCTGGATTTAGCTGCTGCCAACTGGATTGCAACCGCACCACTGGCAGCTTACATGTCCCCTAATTGTGTATTTATTGATACAGGTAGTACTACCACTGATATAATTCCAGTTAAAAATGGTAAAGAGTGTGCACGGGGAAGAACAGACCTGGAAAGACTGGCTACTGGTGAACTGATATACACGGGCACATTACGCACCAACGTGGCCACTATTGTGGATAAGGTACCTTTGCATGGTGAATGGGTGCGGGTGGCCTCGGAACTCTTCGCAGTTACTGCTGACGTGCATCTGGCTCTGGGAAATATCAGCAAAGAAGATTACACTTCTGAAACCCCTGATAGCAGTGGCAAAACCAGAGAAGATTCTCTTTTAAGGTTATCAAGGGTGGTTTGTGGAGATCTGAATTTGTTGAGTCAGGAAGATGTTCTAAAAATAGCTCAATATCTATATGAAAAACAGGTGGCTCAGGTAGCTGAAGCTCTTAAAGAAGTCACTGAACGGGAAAATTTGGATTTAGTCATTGCCACTGGTCTGGGAATGAACATCATCGGACGCAAAGCAGGAAAACTCCTGGGTTTAAAGGTTAAAACCATGGATGAAATCCTGAGTAAAGATGATTGTGTAGTAGCTCCAGCAGTGGGAACAGCTCTTCTAATGGAAGAATTTTTGAAAAAAGGGCTTAATAATTGGAAATAATAATTTAATAAGTTAATGAACTTAATAAGGTTAATAAAGAGTAACAATCATTAACCTGATAACTAATTGTACACATATAATCAATGCAGTGAGAAATGTGGTTTTATGAACAAGTACCTAATCTTCATGGTAATATTGGGGATCGCAGCGGTTTTCCTATTTGCCAACATGGGCCAGTACTCTATCTTAGGGACTGAAGAGATAGGATATGTTACTAAGGATGTTTACTCTCATTATGG
>JAHKLQ010000035.1 GCA_020854975.1 Methanobacterium sp. | reverse complement strand
CCATTAGAGTGATATTTGAGATCAATTTTTTCTGATTATTTTTAAACTAAAACTGAAAACTTTATAAACATCTTTTTCAAATTAATATTAGCGGGGTTTTAGGGGGATTGTTTCCAGCAGTGGTAGTAATATTGCTTTCAATAATACTACTTCTGTACTTAGTCAGATAAGATAAGGAGACTTTTAAAATTGAGAATGATTAAAAAAATGGAGGAATAACATGCATATTATGGAAGGTTTTTTGCCCTGGCAATGGTGTTTGTTTTGGTATATCATAGCCCTGCCAGTGGTAGCTTACGGTATTATCCAGATGAAAAAGATAACAGATGAAAATCCAGAGTCCAAACCATTACTGGCAGTTTCAGGAGCATTTATTTTTATTTTATCATCATTAAAACTACCATCAGTCACAGGTAGTTGTTCTCATCCTACTGGTACAGGTTTAGGAGCAGTACTCTTCGGTCCAGCCATTACCAGTGTACTGGGTGCCATAGTCCTGGTTTTCCAGGCCCTACTTCTAGCACATGGTGGTTTAACCACCCTTGGTGCCAACATATTCTCTATGGGAATTGTTGGTCCTATTGTAGCATGGTTAGTATATAAAGGCATTCAAAAGGCAGGAGGACACCCACTTCTGGGAATATTCCTGGCAGCAGCTCTGGCTGACCTCATGACCTATGTGACCACAGCCATCCAACTATCCCTGGCATTCCCAGTACCCACCTTTGCTGCAGCTTTCAACAACTTCATGTATATCTTTGCCATCACCCAGATACCTCTGGCCATTGCCGAAGGACTGTTAACTGTGGTAATATTCGACTACATCATGAAACTGAAACCAGACATACTGGAGAACTTGAAGGTTATTGCCCCTAAAGTCAAGGAAAAAGTTCAAGCGGTGGTATAAATGGATAGCAAATACTACATTGTCCTGCTTGCCCTGGTAGCCATTATTGCCATAGCTCCCCTGGTTATGTACAGTGGTATGGGCGAAGACGAGGGTTACTTTGGTGGTGCTGATGATTCAGCTGGTACTGTGGTTGAAGAAACTGGATACGAACCATGGTTCAATTCCATTTGGGAACCACCTAGTGGTGAGATTGAAAGTTTACTCTTTGCCCTTCAAGCAGCCATAGGAGCCATAATAATCGGATACGTCCTTGGATATTATAATGGCCAGGCTAAAGAAAGACGTAAACAGCAAAAAGAATAAAAACTGAAGAATAAACTACTTCAGGAGAAATATTGGAAAACTAAATATTCAATAAAAAGGATTGAAGTAAACTTTAAAATAAAGTAAAGTTGAATATTTAGAAAGTAAAACAATATTACAAAGTTATTGGGGTACACTGACAACTGGTAGGTTAACATGTTTGAAAACACATTGGATAACTACGCTCACAATAATGGCTTGAAAAACACTAACACCTTGTTCAAGGTTTTACTTGGAATTTCAACCATGTTAGTAAGTTTGATATCCACCTCACCAGTGGTACCCCTGATAATAGCTTTGGTAATGTCCTTTTTAATTATCTTTCTGGCTAAAATCCCCTGGAAATTCTACCTGAAATTTCTAATTGTTCCATTTACCTTTGCATTTATCACTTTCATATTCATGTCCATTTTCTTTGGAGTGGGACCCCACATCCTGGAACTGGGAATATTCAACCTGGCAGTGACTGCTGATGGTTTTAACCGGGGATTCCTGGTACTGGCCAGGATAATGGGTGGTTTCACCTGTCTGGCATTTTTAGCATTAACCATTCCCATGACTGAACTTTTCAGTGAACTGGAACGTATCAAAATTCCCCAGATAGTCCTGGAATTAGCCATGCTTATGTACCGTTACATATTCGTATTCCTGGATGAAGCCATGAACATGTACCATGCCCAGGAAACACGTTTAGGTTACATCTCCCTTAAAAAAAGCTTCAAATCCATGGGTATATTAATTAGCAACCTGTTCATCAGAACCTGGTTTAAGGGTGAAAAATCATATCTGGCCATGGAATCCCGATGTTATGATGGTTCCATAAAGACACTGAAAGAACCTGAAAGCCTTAGAAGTATCGGAACCCGTAATTTCTGCCTGTTCATAAGCTTCGAAGCACTGCTCCTGGTAGGAGTATACCTCACAGGAAACTTTGCGGTGGTTTAATAATTTTTAATGGTCTTGATAATCTTAATTTGAGTATTATAAAATAATCCGATTAATAGGTGTTTTTTTAAAAAATGTATCATAATAACAAACTGGAATAAATCAGAATAAAGAAAAAATGTGTAAATCGTCAGGTTTTAGATAAATAAAACTATTTTATGGGTTTTTAAAGAAAAAAATTAATCAGTTTATAATATTATCCAAAAAGTTTATCCTAAACATGATTCCTTTATTTACCCATTATTATTATATAATAATTCTAAAAAATTATTCTAGAAAGAGCATTGTATGAGTGAATTATAATGAATGTGATTGAAACCAAAGATGTCAGTTACCAGTATCCAGATGGCACCCTGGCTCTAAATAAGATCAACTTCCATGCACCTGAAGGTGAAATCATAGCCCTACTGGGGCCTAACGGTGCGGGTAAATCAACACTCTTCCTCCATTTTAATGGAATACTCAAACCCTCCTCCGGAACAGTACTGTTGGATGGCACTCCCATTAACTATGATAAGAAGGGTCTGTTGCAGCTGCGGCAGAAAGTGGGCTTAGTATTCCAGAACCCTGATGACCAGTTATTCGCCCCCACAGTCAGGGAAGATGTGGCCTTTGGCCCCCTTAACATTGATTTGGATCCAGAAGAAGTGCAGAGAAGAGTTTCTGAATCCCTGGAAAAAGTGGGCATGGCGGGATATGAAGATAAACCCCCACACCACCTTAGTGGAGGTCAGAAGAAACGGGTGTCCATAGCTGGAGTCCTGGCCATGCGTCCTGAGATCATGGTCCTGGATGAACCCACCAGTGGACTGGATCCCAAAGGAGCTTTCCAGATTATGAAACTCCTCATTGAACTCAACCGGGAGGGCATGACCATTGTCATAGCCACCCATGATGTGGATATCGTACCCATCTATGCCCATAAAGTTTACGCCATAAGTAAAGGGAAAATCATTAAAAAAGGAAGCCCTAAGGAAATATTTGAAGATGTTCAAACCATTAGAGATGCTAACTTAAGACTACCACATATAGCCCACCTTTTTGAAAGACTGCACAAAGAGGAAGAAATATCATTTGGAAATTCCTACCCCCTCACAGTTAATGAGGCTAAAAATCAAATAATTGATCGGATTAAGAAGAAAAAAGAGTTATAATAAATTTTTTTCCAAAAAAAAGAATTAATAATCTAATTCTGGTTGTTGTTGATATAATTTTTTAAGTTGTATAATAAAGGTCTCTTCACTTGTTTCTCTTTTTGCAAATCTTATCTTGAGATCTTCAATTTTTTTAAAATCTTCAATTTTTTTGTAATATATGCCAGTTCTTCATAATTAACCTTAAATTCCTATTCAAAATGTTGAATTATCTTAGGATTGGTTTCCAGATCATTACATTTGATCATTCAACTTATTTCTATACAATCATTCAACTTATTTCCATACAGATTAGTGAGATGGAAAGTTAAAGAAAAAAAATAATGGAAGGTTGTGGTTTAGAAAAGTGTGGGGGAGTATAAAAAAAGTGAGGGTATAAAAAAAGAGTGGGGGGATATGATTTATTTAATCAGCGATTTTAATGGCTTTGGTGGGACAGGAAGATTTGCAGAATCCACAGCCAATGCATTTCTGGTCGTCCAGGTTAACAGTCCAATCATCAGCTATGGTAATAGCTTCCACTGGACACAGGCTGACACATTCACCGCAGTCCACACATTTCTCTTTATCCTTTTTAACCACTTTTTTAATGGGGTTAAGTTGGATTCCCTCTTTTTCCAGGTATTCTATGCCCTTATCTGCTTCAGTGCCACTGATTTCAATGAGCATTTTACCACCCTTGGGGGTGATGTCAGCTCGTAGAATGTT
>JAHKLQ010000141.1 GCA_020854975.1 Methanobacterium sp. | reverse complement strand
GCCAGAGGAGGCAATGATCCTTAAAATATTCACATAAACATTTAGTGATTCCTGGGAAGGATCACAGGGCATTTCCAGGGTGATACAAACATCTTCTCTTTTGAATAAACTGGTTCTGATGAAAGGTGAGGCAGAACCAATTAGTACTCCTTTTTCCAGTTCGATAAGGGGCGGAACTCCAGCTTTAGTTCTTCTTTGAGGAGATATTAATTTCGGATAACTTTCCTTTTTATAACAGTGCGCTTCAACATATACTGTTGGCTGATAATGGTTTATAAGGTAAAGAACCTCTTTACCTACCTCAGACTGATAGTAAAGAGGGTCGAGAGTGCTTAGGTAGGGACTCACATCACAGTTATGGATTACCAACTTTCCCTCAGTTACATCATCATCCCCTATTTTTTGGAGGGCTTTAAGTGTGGTAAAACCTTCCTTACCATGCACACCACCTATAAAAAGCCGATTTGGTTCTGTTCCCTTATCAATAAGTTTAAAGTAAGTCATACACCACCCGAATCATATCCATTCATATCCCCTTAAACCATTGTTCCATGGAATCTATTTATATTTTATATTCACGAAAGATTAAGAAAGCCTGACTCAGTTGTCCTATTTGTACAGGGTTAAGATCAAAATTTCCCTTGCAAATCACCCGGGATATGAGTTGGTCAAGATCTTTTAAATTCTTTAGATCTGTCTTTAGTGCTTCCTGTTTAACTTCCTGAAATGCTGGCCAGAAATTAAGGGAAAATTCATGAAAATAATTATCCAAACGTTTTACTTGTTGGGGATAAATTTTACCTAATTTTTTCATTATTTCTACTCGATTACTTGAATTTGCAGTTATTTCCATGATTTCTTGGCTGACTTCCAGTGATCTTGTGGAAGGATTGCAGGGCATTTCCAGAATAAAGGGGAAATCATGAAGACCAAAAAACACAGCACGAATCAGAGGTGAAACAGAACCCATTAAAACCCCATATTTAAGTTCTATCAGGGCAGGAACTCCAAAAATGTCTTTCCTATTACAAACTGTGAGTTTTGAACTTTTTTCAGGATGGTAACAGTGTAGTTCCAAGTATATTTCTGGTTGATGGTTTTTGATAAGATTCAAAAGTTTACTGCCATTACTAGATAGATAATAAAGTGGATCCAGGGTGCTTAGGTAAGGGCTGGGAGATAAATTACACAGTACCAGACTTCCTTCGGCAACATTAATGTTTTTAATGTTTTTGAGGGTATGGATAGTGCTTAAACCTTCCTTACCGTGTAGACCCCCTATAAATAGACGTGAAGTTCCGTTTTTCACACCTATTTCTTTAAAAAACTCCACTGCCATCTTAGTACCTATTAAATCATTTATAGGTTTAGTTGGTCTTTAATTTTTTAGGTTTGGTATTAGGTTCCTTCTTCCCATCCTTCCAAATATTCTTCCTGTCTTTCTGTTAATTTATCAATTTCAATGCCCATTGCATCTAATTTGAGTCGGGCCACATGTATATCTGCCTCGTCAGGTGTTTTGTGAACTCCGATCTCCATCTGGGTTTCAACTAGTTGTTTGGCTGATAAAGCTTGCATGGCAAAGCTTAAATCCATGATCTCAGCAGGATGCCCCTGTCCCCTTTCACCAGCTAGGTTAACCAGCCTACCTTCTGCAAGGAGGTATATTTTCCTATCATCACTCATTACAAATTCTTCAATGTCTGGTTTGACTTTTTGTTGTTTTACTGCCAGCTGGTCCAGATCTTCACGGTTTATTTCCACGTTAAAGTGACCAGAGTTAGCCATTATACAGCCATCTTTCATTACTTTAAAGTCATCTCCAGTGATAATGTCAATGTTACCGGTGGCTGTTATCAGGATGTCCGCATGCATAACAGCTTCTCTGACAGGCATCACCCTATATCCATCCATACGTGCCTCTAATGCTCTTATAGGATCTATTTCAGTGACTATAACGTTAGCTCCCAATCCATCAGCACGCATTGCTATTCCACGGCCACACCAACCATAACCACATACCACTACATTTTTACCGGCGATTAGGATGTTGGTGGATCCCATTATGGAGTCAAATGTTGATTGACCTGTTCCATAACGATTGTCAAATAGGTATTTGGTGTATGCATCGTTAACTGCTATTACCGGGAATTCAAGAGCTCCATCAGCATGCATGGATTTTAAACGGTGAATTCCTGTGGTGGTTTCCTCACATGCCCCTCTAATTTTCCCCAATGCATCCCTGCGTTCTCTGTGGAGCATGAAGATCATGTCTGCCCCATCATCTATGATTATGTCTGGTTTATGATCCAGGACCATGTTGATGGTCTGGTAGTATTCTTCATTGGTTTGCTCTCTCCAGCCATACATGTTAAGTCCTAAACTGGCCCCGGCAGCGGTGGCATCATCCTGGGTTGAAAGTGGGTTACAGCCAGTCATGGCTACTTCTGCTCCTCCGGCTTGGAGTGTTAAACCCAAGTTGATGGTTTTGGGTTCCAGGTGCAGGCAGGAGCCTATTGTGATTCCTTCAAAGGGTTTTTCTTCTTCGAAACGTTTTTTAATGGTTTCCAGAACAGGCATGTGTTTCTGAACCCATTCAATTTTCTTCCTACCCTGAGGGGCTAAATCCATATCTTTTACTTTATAAGGCATTTTATCACCGTTACATACATGTTAATTGAATATTAATAGAAAATGATATTCTTCTATTCTATTTTTAATTCTCTATTCTCATATAATAAATCTCCCTGTTTATTGATATTCCCTGATCCTATTATATGTTGACTGAAAAAAATAACTAAAACAAAATAAGGGATAAAAAAATAAAAAAAGGAGAAGATCCCATGATATTATTGGAATCTTCTCCTTTAAAGGGTTTTATATGGTTATAGGGGTTTGTAGTAGAGGTTTTAGTGATATTGTACCATGTCTACTTTTTCTTCGGTTTTAACCTTTTTCATGGCTTTTTTGAAGTATTTCATTTTCACATCGTCTGCTTTAAGGTTATCCCGCAGGGTTAACATTACTGCTTCCCGGCACACTGCTTCGATATCTGCACCCACATATTTTTCCGTGTTTTTAGCCAGGTATTCCAGGTCCACGTCCTCTGCCAGTGGCATGTCTTTGGTGTGTACTTTGAATATTTCCAGCCGTGCTTTTTCATCTGGGTCATCAACCTTCACATGTCGGTCAAATCTGCCGGGTCTAAGTAGGGCCGGATCCATGATGTCCACTCGGTTGGTGGCTGCAATTACCGCCACGTCCTGTAGTTCCTCTAATCCGTCGATTTCCGTCAAAAGCTGGTTAACCACTCTCTGGGTGACTCCACTGTCAGTGGTACTGCCAGATCGGGCTGAAGCTATGCTATCTATTTCATCAAAGAATATCACTGTGGGGGCTGTCTGTCTGGCTTTGCGGAAAATTTCCCTCACACCTTTTTCTGATTCACCCACCCATTTAGATAGTAGTTCGGGTCCTTTGACAGCGATGAAATTGGCTTTACTTTCGTTGGCCACTGCTTTAGCTAGGAGGGTTTTACCAGTACCTGGTGGTCCATATACCAGGACACCTTTGGGTGGTGTGACTCCGAATTTTTCAAAACTCTCAGGGTACTTGAGAGGCCATTCCACTGCTTCTCGAAGTTCTTGTTTAGCGTTTTCCAAGCCACCTATGTCTTCCCATTTAATATCAGGGACCTGTACCAGTACTTCACGGAGGGCAGATGGCTGGATTTCCTTTAAAGCTTCTTTAAAGTCGGACTTCTTGATGATCATTTTTTTCAAGGTTTCTTTAGGTATTTCTTCATCCGCCTTGATATCCGGTAATACCCTTCTCAAGACCCTCATGGCTGCTTCTTTACAGAGCATTTCTAGATCTGCACCTACAAAACCATGGGTGGTATCTGCAATTTCATCCAGGTCTACTTTTTCATCCAGAGGCATTCCCCTGGTGTGGATTTCAAGTACTTCCTGGCGTCCGTCCTTGTCTGGTACTCCAATTTCTATTTCCCGGTCAAATCTTCCGGGACGACGGAGTGCTGCGTCCAGTGCATCAGGTCGGTTGGTGGCACCGATAACTACCACTTGGCCTCTGGTTTTAAGACCATCCATAAGTGTCAGAAGCTGTGCTACCACACGTCTTTCAGTTTCTCCAGATACTTCCTCTCTTTTAGGAGCTATAGCATCTATTTCATCTATGAATACTATTGATGGGGCGTTTTCTTCTGCTTCTTCGAAGAATTCCCTTAGTCTTTCCTCTGATCCACCCACATATTTACTCATGATTTCTGGGCCTTGTATGGCAATGAAATGGGCGTCACTTTCGTTGGCCACTGCTTTAGCCAGGAGGGTTTTACCAGTTCCAGGTGGTCCATGCATTAGAACTCCTTTGGGTGGTGATATTCCCAGTCTTTCAAAGAGTTCCGGTCGTTTCAGAGGAATTTCAATCATTTCCCTGACTTTTTTAACTTCCTCTTTAAGACCACCTATGTCTTCATAGGTGACATCTACCAGAGTTTTCACGCCTTCCAGTTTAGATACATCTACGGGATCAGTTTGAACTTCTACTTCAGTCATTTCCGTGATTTTCACGGCTCCAGCTGGTTTTGTGGATACCACTGCCAGTTTCAGTTCTCCCATAGGACTGACATCCGTCATGGCTTCTCGGAAGAATTCATCGAATAAACTTCCTCTCATAGCGGTTTGCTGCTGTTGCCTAATTCCAGTTACTATAATATCTCCTTTGGATAGTACTCTATTTTGGAAGGCACCTTTCACATCACCTCTAATCATGATCTTCTGGTCTACTGGAGCCAACACCACTTTCTGTGCTTCCTTAACCTGGGCTTTTCTGACAGTTACTTCTTCTCCCAGAGATGTTCCTGCATTTTTTCTGATGTATCCATCAATTCTTATAATGCCTAATCCTATGTCAGATTGGGATGAGGCTACAGTGGTGGTGGTGAGTTTTCGACCTTCAATTTCTATCATATCTCCATCCAGAAGATCCAGCTTTTCCATGCATGCTGGGTCTATTCTGGCTATGGATCTACCAACATCTGCCTGTGAAAATGCTTCTGCTACTTTTAATTTCATTTCTTCGCTTTTAATGATAAATCCCCCTATAAAATCTTTTATATATTAAATGAAAGTAATTTAAGTGTTAAAAAATAAATAAAATTCGTTTTTGTATTTAGTTAACTTATGTTACTTTAACATTGTAGATCATAGTATATAAAGGTTTCGGTCAAATTGATGTTGTGAATATAAAAAAGTTGGTTTTAACGAATTATACCGCCAAATCCCACCAGTAACTCCTCTACTTTCTTGTTTGAAGTGGTAGAAATCACCTGATAACTAAAAGTGATGCTCTTAAAACCTTTCTGGATTTGTTCCCCCTGATAAACATCTTTAACCTCCGATTCAACCACTCCTTCCAAAGAGTTTATGGTGCAAGATATAATTTCTGGTTGAGAACTTTCCGGTAAAACTACAGAAACATCAAAGGTCTTTAAAGGAAGATT
>JAHKLQ010000121.1 GCA_020854975.1 Methanobacterium sp. | reverse complement strand
CAGGCTATCATCTGGGACTCCAGTTGTCTTTGAGGAAACGCGCGCTCTGACGTTAGGTATGACCAATCGGATGATGATCGATTGGAGTACTGAGACAAGAGAAATCCTAGGATCTGGGTTCAAATCCCGGTGACCCCATTACTATTTTTTTAAGATTGTACTTCATATTATAATTCATTTATAACTTCTTTCAGATGAATAGAATGGTATGAATACCAGGATGGTGTCAGATATTAGAAAAATCAATGACATTATTATAATTGATGGAATGGGTTATGATTCCAATGTTTACGTCTTTGAGGATGTCATAGTAGACACGGGAACCGGTCAAAACATGGACTACATCCTTAAATCTATTAAGGAGGCAGGGAGTAGTATTGATGATCTGTCACTTATTGTAAACACCCACCACCACTATGATCACATTGGTGGAAACCAGTACCTGGACCTGGAGGTAGCCATGCATACCCGTGATGCCCATGCACTGGAAGAGGGCGATCAAGAGGCACTACTGACCACAATGTTCGGAAAATCCATGGAAAAGATGAAAGTTGACCATAAACTGGAAGAAGGGGATGAAATACATGACTTTGAGGTCTTACTTACCCCGGGCCATACTTCAGGAAGCATATGTTTATATGATGGTGAAACCCTGATTTCTGGGGACACAGTTTTCTCAGGTGGAGGTTTTGGCAGAGTGGATCTTGGTGGAGATATGGGTGAAATGCGAAAATCCCTGGAAAGACTGAGTAAACTGGATATCAAATATCTACTCCCTGGCCACGGTCCAGCAGTGGATGATGGTTCCAGACAGGTAAGAATGGCTCATGAAATTGCCACAGGATACTATTAATTATAATTAAGGTACTTTAATGAATAATAAGGACATTACTGAGCATAATAAGGATAATATAAATAAAATAACTATTTTTCAGCATTTCAATTAATTGATGGTACTTTAACTGATAACTCATTGGAGCCGAAATGTGATGCTGTAAAGTCGAAATAGGTTATGTTCCAAATTGAATCTTTTTTTGTAGCGTTTATACAGACATAATTATGTTCCCATTTAAAACCGCGTACCTCTGGGAGCTTATCTGCATACTTTATGGCTTCCTGAGCGGATTCATAGGTTCCATTTTTAATGGTAAGATTTTGAACTTCTCGCATATCTGAAGAAGTCTTTTTGAGGTTATTATAAGTGTAAATCCGATATTTGGAACCCCCATCACTTTCCACCACAGTCCAGGTGAACATATCTGAGGTGGGATAGGCGGTGATCTGGGTGTACCCATCACTGAGAGTTTGCCCCTGACTCTGGATAACATCCATTTTTTCATAGGCACGGATACCTCCAAAGGAGATTAACATGATCATGAAACCTGCCAGGGCTATTTTTTTATATTTAGGATCTAAACGGAGGTAGAGTATGATGAGCACGGCCAAGGCAGCAATGGTGGTTAATGGATCAGTGTAGTAGTAGATGTTGGCAGTGAACCGGGTTAGAGAAAATGGATAGAAAAGAGGTATGCCTCCAGTGGTCAGGAAGTCCAGGAAAAGATGAGTCAGAACTCCAAAGTATGCTAATAATATAGTGTGCCAATTGAATTTGACCTTGACATTTCTTTTTATTACATAATTTATGAAACCATATATCCTTGGTCTTGATATTATGTAAAGGAATAGGGTGGAAGTTACCAATCCAAAGATAAAACTGTGGGTTATTCCCCGGTGAGTGAATATGAAAAGTTCAGGGGAAATAAAGCCAATGATAAAAAGCACCACATCAAAATCGATAGATATGCCACCGAAAGCCCCTGCTAATCTGTCTTTAACCCTGAAGAGTGTTAAAATTGCAAAGGGAACAATGAAATGGGTGAAAAAATCCATGGGAACGCATCTTTACATTATTTATTTAAAAAACTATTTATTAACTTTTATTGGCCTTTATTGGTCCTTATTATCCTTTTATATCTTTTAAAAATATCTAAAAATCCTTTCAACAATACAAGGGCAGGTATAATTTCAATTCTACCTATCCACATATTGAATATCAGGAAAAGTTCTGCTACATCGGGCATGGTAGGGGATACTATTCCCATGGAAAGTCCTACATTTCCCTGGGCTGATGCAACTTCGAAAAGTGAATTAAGTCCATCATATCCACACAGCATCAGTACTAACCAGCTTATAAACATAAATACGAAGTATATGAATGTGTAACTTCCGGCTTCTCTGATTTCTGTGTCACTTACTGGTTTTCCACTAATTTTACGAGGTATAACGGATCCTTGAGGGGATAATATTCTCTTAATCTCCCAATATGTTCCTTTGAATAGGGTGACCACCCTTATGAGTTTCAAAGCACCGGTAGTGGAACCTGCGGCCATACCAATAATCATTGCTCCGAGTAAGATTATTTTGACGTAATCTGGCCAGTTAATCATGACTTCTGTGGGTTGAATGCTTGATCCACAACAACTCAGAGCGCTAACCACAAAGAAAACAGAGTCCATGGTACCAAATTTCGAAAAGATAAGTAAAAATATAGAAAACGCGGTGATTATAATTATCATAGCTTTAAATTGGATGTCCTGGAAAACATCCAGAGCACGTCCCTTTAAAGCTTTATAATGAACCAGAAAACTGGTACCTCCAATGATCATCAGAATCATGGTGATGATATAAATAGGAACGCTGTTATATGCCCCGATGTTATTGTTTTTGATGGACATCCCTCCCGTGGAGAGATTGGTGAAAGTATTATTTATAGCATCAAAAAGATGCATTCCTGCCAGTAAATAGAGAACAATTCCCACCACGGTGTATAATAGATATATCCACCAGATGGTCTTCACAGTACCGGCTATACTTGGTTTTATTTTCTCTTCACGTGCTTCGGATTTGTATAAACGGGCTGCTGCAGTTCCAGGTCGGATTAAAATTCCTATAACTACAATTACAACTCCTAAACCCCCAACCCACTGTTCAAGACTTCTTAAAAATAGAATAGATTTGGGTAATATTTCCACATCGGTGTATATGGTGAGTCCACTTCCACTCCAGGCAGACATACTCTCAAAATAAGCATTCAAAAAATCTATATTAGTGGAATACATTAAGCAAAAACTACCAATTAACGCGGCCCATAACCATGCCAGAGAAGCAATCATCATACCATGTTTGAGTTGTAACCGGTTATAATCAGCAGGTAACCTTCTGAAAAGGAATCCTAATCCTATTGAAAACAGTCCAAAGACTAAGAGGCTGATTTGTTCATTTTCCCCGTATATGAGGGCTATTATGAGGGGTATCAGTACCACCACACCAATGCCCTGCATTATCATGCCTAAAGGGTTGGCTATTAATAATAAATCTCTCTTCCCAAGATAGAATCTCATATACTCTGATCGATAATCAACATAATATATAAATTTCACTAAGAAAAATCTCACCAAAGACAGATTAACAGGTAAGTTGACTTTTAAATGCCAAATATTTGGAGAAAATATTCATAAAAAGTGCATTTTAATCCAGAAGATAAAGGAGTATTACATAAATTGGCTTGCTGATTAAAGTATTATAATAAATAACAGTTCCCTTTTATAGGTGTGAGGAGTTAAGGGGGATAATAATCCAAAATCCATCCTCCTCTTCAGGTCATGTTATTTTTCATCTTTCTCTTTTTCCAAAACTTCCATTTCAGACCCCAGGAAATCTTTAATATCTCTTAAACTGTTCAGTAACTGGGCAGGGAACACTATGGTGGAGTTCTTCTCAGCAGCGATATTACTCAAGACCTGCATGATCCGGAGTTGTAATGCCACTGGATGTTCACTGATTATATCAGCAGCTTCCCCCAGTTTACCTGCAGCGAGATATTCACCTTCAGCAGATATAATTTTAGCTCTTTTCTCCCTTTCAGCCTCAGCTTGCAGAGCAATGGCTCTTTGCATACTATCTGGTAGTTTAATATCTTTTATCTCCACGGTGGTAACTTTTATACCCCATGGTTCACTGTGAGCATCGATGATTTCCTGTATTTTGGTGTTAACTTTTGGTGTTTCTGAGAGTACCTCGTCAAGGGTGAACTGTCCAACCACACTCCTTACTGTGGTCTGGGATATCTGGTTAACCGCCCGGTTGTAGTTTTCAATTTCCACCACTGCCCGATAAGCATCCACCACTTTAAAATAGGCAACTGCAGCCACGTCAATAGTTACATTGTCCTGGGTTATGATCTTCTGGGCAGGAATAGGCATGGTCACTATCCGTAGGGATGGTTTAACCATCCGATCTACCAGGGGAATTATAAGGCGAAGTCCTGGTTCTCTGACTCCAATAACTTTCCCTAATCTAAAAACAACCCCTTTCTCGTACTGATTTACAATTCTTATTGAAAGTCCCAGTATAATCAGGATCACTATGGCAATAATGATCATAGTTATTAAATCCATTTTTGACCCTCCCATTATTTGGATTAGATAATTTTTCCAATTACTATTATTATATTAAACCCTTAATTAAATCATGGGAAAGCGGTTTATTAAAAATAAAAGAAATATAGGGAGTTCTAATTTAAAGATAAATCAGGGTCATATTGACTGAAAATTAGTGTAAATAGTTTTTAAGTGTAAATAGTTTCAAAATAAGCGGAAAAAGAAAATTTAATTTTAGAAAAAAATTAAGGTTAAATTTTTATGTAATTCTAGTATTATTCGCTTGAAATACATTGAATATTATTCAACTATATCTGCAAAGGCGAAGTTCCTTTTGATGGTGTTGATCTTGATTTTAACTTCATCACCCACTTTACCGCCGGATATAAATATGATAAATCCTTCGATTCGAGCGATTCCATCCCCATTCCTACCTAGATCTTCAATTTTAACATCGTATTCTTCTCCTTCATTAACAGGAGCAGAATTCCTTTCATTATCTCTACTGTAATCATTTCCAAACAAATCAATCACTTCCAATTGTAGCCAGCGGCTTATCTGTTGTTATCATAACTGCAATATATATCTATCCATATTCATCTCTAAATGATCTTAAAGAGTATCTCTTCATAATAAACCATATTCATATTTCATCATCAGTTATTTTGGTCATATTAATTTAATTTTGTTATCAAACATATTAAAATCACATTATGGTCTAAATATTCTGTTTTAAGTTATTTTATCTGGTTTATCAGATTCTAGTTATGATAAAATATATATCTTCATATGATCAATATTTATGTGTTTTATGGTTAATTCCGGATTTTGTAGGGGGTGAATACAATGATTGGTATAATGTCTGACAGCCACGATCATATAGAAGCAATTGGAGCTGCAGTTAAATTTTTCAACAGGGCTGAAGTTGAGTTGGTTATCCATGCCGGGGATCTGATAGCACCATTCACAGCGAGAGAATTTAAAAATCTTCATTCTCCCCTGGAAGCAATTTTTGGCAATAATGATGGTGAAAGACATGTTTTGAGGACGGCCTATGAAGGTATATCTGTGCTGGAAGATTTCAAGGAATTAGAAGTTGATGGGAGAAAGATTGCTGTAATACATGGAACAACGGAGGCTTTGGTGGACGCGCTTCGAAAAAGTGGAAAATATGATGTGGTGGTAAGAGGTCACACCCATCAAATGGGAGTATCCGATGGAAAAACAGTAGTAATCAATCCTGGAGAGGTTTGTGGATATTTATCCGGAGAAAAAACTGTGATGCTCCTGGACACTGATGATCTAAGCTGGGAAGCAGTACCCCTTTAAACTATAGTTAAATTTATATCTCCCAATAGTTAATTGGAATTTTTAATGTGTTGTAACAAGTTGATTAATTTTAAACTTTGTGAGAAAATGGTGAAAACTACATGAAGCATAAAACTTTGCTTCTAATGCTGGCAGGCATCGGTGTGCTGGCTTTAATGGTACTACTTATTGGACCAGAACAGATTGAAAGTGCCATTAAAATGGCCAATCCATGGTATCTGGTCTTGGCTGTTATCATCCAAGTGGTGATATACGGTCTTTGGACTGAAAGATGGGCAGTAACCACCTCCTCAGTGAACATATCAGTTAAAAGAAGGCATCTTTTTCCAATGTTAATGGTGGGACTGGCCATAAACAACCTCACACCCAGTGGCAGAGGGGGAGGTGAACCGGTACGGGCATATATACTAGCTAAATACTCAAATTCCCCTACTGAAAACGCTTTTGCAACAGTTATGGCTGATAGGGGTTTGGATACTTTTCCTTTCATTGCTTTAGTGGTTTTCACTATAATTGCGGCAGTTTTATACCTTAACCTACCTCAGTGGATGGTTGTGGCTCTGGCTATATGTCTAGTAGTGTTAATTGCGATTTTCATCCTGGCTTTGTACATGTCCTTAAACCGTGAATTTGGAGACAGGGTTATTCGATGGTTTTTAAGGATTTTAAAGAGAATTTCCGAAAAAACACACAGAAAATTCGAACAAAGAGCCATAAATGCAGTTGAAGGATTCCAAAATAGTATGAAAGTCATGGTCACTGACCGTAAAGTATTGTTATATGGAATACCTCTTTCTTTCCTGATATGGGGTCTTGAAATTCTTCGAGTCTACATTGTTTTTGCTGCTCTTAATGTTCAAGCCCCTGTAGGGATCATAGCAGCGGTTTTTGTTATTTCAACCCTCATAGGTATGATACCATTATTACCAGGTGGTTTGGGAGCTGTAGATGGTATGATGATAGTTCTTTATTCCTACGCTGGCATCTCTCCATCAGTGAGTGCGGCCTCTACCATAGTGGAACGGTTGATATCATTCTGGATGACATCTATTCTGGGAATGGCTTTTTTACCATACTTTGGTGCAGATGCAATGGAGAAACTCTCCAAAAAGCTATAACAAATTTCTGTGTATTTAATAAAACTTGCTAATTATCATTTTTTAAGCTAAAAAATTAATATATAAAAATTTTACGGCTTTTTAAACCCTATTATTTTTTAAAATTCAATAAATCGTCTCCATTTCTCTAAGAACAAATGGAAAAATATATAAAACCTCCGGCACTAGATCAAGTCGGTGATTATCATGGAGATAAACGGAGTGGAAATTCAAGACACTTTTGCAGAAGCATTCGGTATACAGGTATCCCGATTGCTGGTAACCGCAGCAACCAAAAAACTGGCAAAAATAGCCGCTACAGAAGCTACAGGGTACGGAACATCAGTCATAGGATGCCCAGCAGAGGCAGGAATTGACGGTTACGTCCCACCAGAAGAAACA
Source organism: Methanobacterium sp. (assembly GCA_020854975.1). Classification (GTDB taxonomy): domain Archaea; phylum Methanobacteriota; class Methanobacteria; order Methanobacteriales; family Methanobacteriaceae; genus Methanobacterium; species Methanobacterium ferruginis. The sequence continues at coordinate 4,261 of JAHKLQ010000121.1, read as the reverse complement.
CCGGACGGAAGACCAGGTTACATCATCATGATCTGTAACATGGACAAAAAGAAACTGGACCATGAACTACTGGAACGCGTGGGAATGTGTATCCTCACTGCAGCCACCACTGCAGTTTTTGATGCCATGGAAGACCCTGATGAGAAGATGACCACAGGTAAAAAGCTGAAATTCTACGGAGACGGCTATGAGAAAATGACTGAAATTGATGGAAGAACCATTCACTCCATCCCACTCATGGCAGGAGACTTTCTGGTGGAAGAAGAACTGGGAATCAAATCAGGAGTTGCAGGAGGAAACCTGTTCATAATGGCTGACACCCCAGCATCAGGATTACTAGCTGCAGAAGCAGTGGTAAATGCCATCGAATCTGTACCTGGAACCATTACTCCATTCCCTGGAGGAATAGTTGCTTCAGGTTCTAAAGTGGGCTCTAACAAATACAAATTCCTGGGTGCTTCCACCAACGAAAAGATGTGCGTAACCCTTAAAGATGATGTAGAAGGATGCCAGATCCCTACTGATGTAGAAGGGGTTTACGAGATCGTTATTGATGGTGTTAGTGAAGAAGCAGTTAAAGCAGCTATGAAAGCAGGTATAGAAGCAGCAGTACAGGTTCCAGGAGTTTTAAAGATGAGTGCTGGAAACTTTGGTGGAAACCTGGGTGCTTACAAACTGAATCTGCATGATCTGTTTTAAACATTAAAAAAACCAGTTAAATGTTTAAAGGGATTACCCATTATTTCCCTTTAAATTATTTTATTTTTACACTTTTTAACCTTAAATCTGCTTTAATTGATTATTTTTATGGTTATTCTACACAGAAACCCGTTGGTTCTGCACTTTCTACAATTTTCCAAATCTCTTTTTCAGGTAGATCAACCCCTAAAAGTTGTCCAGATTTATCCAATGCTTTAATTATTTTATTAATGGTTTTGACATTGGCAGCTGAGACAGTATGTGAGTGAATATTTCGAGAGATCTGTGACAGGGTATCCAGGGATCTTTTAGCATCAGGCTTCTTATATTCCTCTTCACACCTTTTAAGATCATCATAATTCTTTAAATAAAGTTTCCTGGTTACAACCTGCTCTAAGCCTGGAAGATAATGCTTCGAATCCAGTATCATCCCACCGTGGCTAATGATAATGTTCTTATCATCAGTTGAACCAGGTTCGTGGCGGAGTAACATTTCACTAACCCTTCCATATTCTTTGATCTTCTGAAAAATCTCCTCCTGACTGAGGTTAACTCCCAACAAGAACCCTCTCTTTTTAAGCTCTTTCTCCACATGGCCCAGGCTTTTAGTGTCAGGACCAGTTATACGATGGGAGTGTATACCCCCACCAGAAAGGGTGTAAAGTCTTTCCAGAGCATCCATCCTAGCAGAATCTTCTTCCAGATGTTTAAGGAATGTTTCCATTTTACTGGCCTCAGAAAGACCCACTTTCCGTTTAAGCGGTTCATGAAATCCCGGAAGATAATATTCTATATCCTCCAGAGTGCAGCCATGTTTTAAAATGATTTCAGCTTCCTCTCGGATGTCACGTACATCATGAGTTTCAGTGATCTTAATCTCAGGTTTGATAACCACTTCCACCAGCCGGCCATACTTGCGAGCGAATTCTTTGATCTCTTCTTCACTAAGGTTAATTCCCAGAAGGAATCCTTCCTTTTTAAGTTCTTCTGCAACTTTTTCTAGGCTTTCCTTGTCTGGTCCTGAAATCCAATGGGAATGTATGCCACTCACTGATTCATAGATCCTTTCTAAGGATTCTTTTCGTTTAGGATCTTTATCCAGACTTTCCAGAAAATGATCCAACTGATCTATTTGGGTTACGCCTATTTTCCTGGCCAAAGGTTCTCTGAATTCAGGAAGATGGTATTCGATGTTTTCAAGAGTACAACCATGTTTTAAGATTATTTCAGACTCTTTGCGAATGTCAACCACATCATGCATCTCAGTGATCTTCATAATGGTGGGCTGGATGGCAGCAAAGTAAATATCTTCTGCACCACTGCTCTCAGGGGATATGACCTTGTTTGCACCTGAACGATATAATCTTTTGATATTTACCTTTTTACTGGCTCTGGTCACTATCCAGATTTCGGGTTGTATTTCTCGAGCAGTGAGGGTTATGAAAAGGTTATCCACATCATCACCTGTGGTGATAATGACTCCTCGAGCATTTTTAATACCTACCTCCAGCATCACACTTTCATCAGTGGCATCACCAGGGATGGCCAGTACATCTGGATTATCCCAGAGTTCTTTTTCAACTATTGCCGGGTCTTTTTCAATTATAATGACCTTTTGATTTCTTTTTAAAAGCTCTTTATGAACGGCGCTACCCACTCTTCCATAGCCGCAGAGGACAAAATGGTTCTTGGCGGCTTTTATCATTCTCCTGTGCCTTGCTCCTGAAGTAATATCTTCTACAGTCATGGAAACCACCATAATAATTAAGGTAAAAGCATAAGCAATCAAACTGGCCCCTCCCAGTACCAGTGTAACTACAAAAAACTTTTGTAATGGACTTTGGGGGCTGATGTCACCGTAACCCACAGTGGCAGTGGTGATAACAGTGAAATAAACAGAATTAATCATATCAAGGTGCATGATTAGAAGTGATCCGATTATTCCATAAGTCAAAAGTCCCACTACAGCAATTATAGGATACTTAATCACTGAAAAGGTAATTGAGGGAGTAATTGGCATGGAATTTTTAGGACTTTGCAAATCATCACCCTGATACACTATTATCTACAATAATACAATCATTTTTATCCCAATCATTTAATTCACTGTTAACCAAATTTTTAGTAATTTATTTACTCTTTAATTCTTGGAAAAACATTGGGGGACATGGTTAAATATCATCTTTCTTATAATTATAAATAGTGATATCATGACTCCTAAGGATATGATGGTTGCTGATGCCAATGCCGAAGCCATGGGCATTCCACGAACTTCCCTAATGGAAAACGCAGGAAGATGCCTAGCCTATAGAATCATCCAAAATAGAAACCCTTGTAGAGTTGCTATTTATGCTGGAAACGGTGGAAATGGGGGTGATGGATTTGTAGCAGCCAGATATCTTTTGAATAATGGTTTTGAAGTTGAAATATTCCTTTTATCTGATCCTTCATCCATCAAATCCAAAGAAACCAAACTTAACTGGGAAGTTCTGGAGAAGATCAGTAAAGGAACCACTCCCCTGAAACTGGAAGTGGTTAAAGACTCTTCTTATCTCTCAAATACAGATGCAGAAATTTTGATCGACGCTTTATTAGGTACTGGTGTGAAAGGTGAGCTTAGAGAACCTATCTCCTCAGCAGTAGATATTATTAACCGATCCGAAGGGTTTAAAGTTGCTGTTGACGTGCCTACAGGTGTGGATCCTGGTTCAGGGATGGTTACAGATAAAGCTGTGCATGCTGATGTTACAGTAACCTTCCATAAAGTGAAAATGGGATTGAATATTGCCAGTGTAGAGTACGTGGGTAGTATAGAAGTTTGTGATATTGGAATACCTGAAGAAGTGGAATTATTCACAGGACCTGGAGATCTTTTAAGACTGCAACGTAGAGATTATACGTCTCATAAGGGGCAGAATGGTAAAGTTTTAGTAATTGGGGGTAGTACGGATTATTCTGGAGCACCAGCACTCGCTGCACTTTCAGCACTGGCTGCTGGTGCTGATATAGTTGTGGTAGCCTGTCCACGAGAATTATCACCCATTATCCGATCTTACTCTCCAGATCTGATCGTACATCCATTATCAGAGGATTTCCTGAATCCTAAAGACACAAATGAACTAATTAAACTATCAGAAAACTTTGATTCAGTGGTTATAGGTTGTGGTATTGGTAGGGAGGCAGAAACTTCTCTGGCAGTTAATGATCTGGTGGTTGAAATTGAAAAACCTCTGGTGATAGATGCAGATGCCCTTAAACTTATTTCACCATGGGTACTTCCACGAAGAAACCACGAAACAATTATCACTCCGCATACTGGGGAATTCAAAGCATTTTCAGGTAGAGAAGCCCCTAAAGACCTTGAAAGTAGAATGAAAGTTATTAAGGATGTTTCTATAGAATCTGAAACCACTGTGCTGCTGAAGGGATCTACAGATATCATTGCTCACAATGATAAACTGAAGTTAAACAGCACAGGAAACCCTGGAATGACTGTTGGGGGAACAGGAGATTGTCTTGCGGGTTTAACAGGAGCTCTGCTGGCTCAGGGGCATGATGGATT
>JAHKLQ010000082.1 GCA_020854975.1 Methanobacterium sp. | reverse complement strand
GGAAAGACCCAACCGCTTCACGGTGATCTTTGAAGCAGAAGGGCTAACAGAAAAAGCACATCTAAGAGATCCTGGAAGACTCAGGGAATTATTGCTTCCTGATGCCCCTTTACTTCTTCGACCCGCCCAAAATCCAGTTAACCGTAAGACCAAATATGATGTCATTGCTGTTCAAAGTGAAGGAATATGGGTGCTTATTAATTCTGGTTTTCACAGTGATCTAGCAGCTGAACTCATTGAAAGTCGGACTTTAACAGAATTATCAGACTATGAAATTGAAAAAAGAGAATACACCTTTGGTAAAAGCAGAATTGATTTCCTTCTAAAAGATAAGGATGATAAGGATAACATAAATAACGGGGATAACGAGGGAAACAGGCATGAAATTGGGAATAAAATTCTCCTGGAAGTAAAAGGCTGTACTCTGGTTGAAGATGGTCACGGGAGATTCCCAGATGCCCCTACCCTCAGAGGGAAAAAACATCTTGAAGAACTTATCAAAGCCAAAAAACAGGGAATGGGTTCTGCAGTACTTTTTGTAATTCCCCGAGAAGATGCTCAACTCTTTTCACCCAACTGGGAGATGGACGATGCATTTTCAAGTACATTAGAGCAGGCAAAACAGCAACAGGTTTTGATAATTGCTTATTCTTTCATGTTAAATTACCATAAAAAAGAATTAGATATAAAACCATTAAAAAGGGTTGAAGTGAGAATTAAACCTTAAATGGGTGTTTAAGACTTTAACTCATCAAATCAGGTTATTATTCCTTCAGGTTATTATTCCTGGATTTTTTAATTATTTATATTATTGAAGATAGTGCAAGAGTAACCCTTCAGGTAAAAGAGGGGACGTTTCAGTTAATATTTCTTCTGACAAAATATTTGCGAATTTCATCAGCCAGGAACATTATAGGCACAAAGGTAAGAAGATATAACCATTCGTGGAGTCCCAGGGCGGTGGTACCAAATATTTCCTGTAAAATAGGGATATAAATAATGGCCAGCAGTATAACCACTGAAAAAGCGATCCCCACAGGTATCCATCTGTTTTTGAATAATCCCACCTCCATTACTGAGGTTCTGTTGGTTTGACAGGCCAGGAGGTTTCCCATCTGGGCCAGAACTATACCTGCGAAGACCATGCTGGTGGCTTCAAGGTATATGGGGTCGGTGAATGTGAGTTGCTGGCCCCAGGTCCACCCGCTGCTTAAAAGAATCCAGAAAAATCCGGACATTACCAGGGCAGCTTCAATGATTCCCAGGAAAATATAGCCCCTAAATATAACTCCAAAGTTTAGAAGACGTTCTTCACGGGCCCTGGGTGGACGATCCATTACATCAGACTCGGAAGGACCAACCCCCAGGGCTAATGCTGGTAAAGTATCGGTTCCCAGGTCAATAGCCAGGATTTGCATAACTGTAATGGGTAAGGGGATTCTAAAGAGAACCATCAAAATGAAGGGCACGATTTCGGCTGTTTCGTGGGAGAAAATGTAGGTGATGAATTTGCGAATGTTTTCATAGATAGTACGGCCTTCCTTAATGGCGGCCACAATAGTGGCAAAGTTATCATCAGTAAGGATCATATCTGAAGCTTCTTTAGCCACATCAGTACCAGTTATGCCCATGGCCACCCCAATATCTGCTTTTCTAAGGGCAGGAGCATCGTTAACACCATCACCAGTCATAGCCACAATTTCATCGGCACTTTCCAAGAGACTGGCAATTCGCATCTTATGCTCGGGCACAGCCCTGGCAAAAATAACATTACATTCACCTTTAAGGATTTTTTTAACTTCCTCATCACTCATCTGGTCCAGTTCTTTACCCTTAACAATGCGACAGGATCCACTTACTATTCCCACTTCCTGGGCTATGGCCTGGGCAGTTAAACCATAATCTCCGGTAATCATAATAATACGGATGCCAGCTTTATGACAATCTTCCACAGCAGGTTTCACCTCTGGACGGGGTGGGTCCTGCATGGCCACCATGCCTAGGAAGGTAAGATCCCTCTCCACAGTATCTGTACTGTAATTATCATAGTCAGATGGAAGGTCATGATACGCCATGGCCAGAATACGCAATCCAGAAGCAGCCAGTTCATCATGTTTAGCTATTATTCTGTTTTTAGCCTCTTCAGAGAAGGGTTTAGTTTCACCATCTATAGAAATCTCCCTGGAAAGTCGAATAATCTTTTTAGGTGCTCCTTTAACGTAAGCTACCTGTTTTCCCTGGTCTTTATGTATGCTGCTCATGGATTTCCGCTGGGAATCGAAGGCTAACTCTATAATTCTAGGATTTTTCGCCAGCTGTTCTTTATAATCAAACCCACTCTTCTTGGCAGCAACCAGCAGTGCTGCTTCGGTAGGATCACCAATTACCTTCCATTTACCCCCAGGTTCATCAGGTTCAATGAGTTTAGAGTCATTACAGAAGGTAGCAGCCCTCATGAGGAGTTTGAGTTCCTGGATTTCATGATGGTCAATGGATTTACCTCTATGTAAAAACTCTCCTTCTGGAGAGTAGCCCACCCCAGTGACATCAAGTACCTCACAGGGTAACCATATCTTACGCACAGTCATTTCATTCTTGGTCAAGGTCCCGGTTTTGTCAGTGCAGATAATGTTGGTGGATCCCAGAGTTTCTACACTGGATAAACGTTTGATAAGGGCATTTTTACGGGCCATTTTCTGCACTGATGCAGCCAGAGCCAGGGTGACTGTGGGAAGCAGTCCTTCAGGAACATTAGCCACGGTAAGACCAATAGCAAAGATAAAAGCAATCTGAAGGGGTAATTTAACCACATACAAGTTCACCACAAAAAGACTTATCCCTAAAAGTACCGCAATCAGGGCAATGATTCGAGTAACTCTTCCTAATTCTTTTTGAAGGGGGCTGGGTTCCTGCCGTACTTCCTGGGTCAGGCTGGCTATCTGGTTGAACTCAGTTTCTCTGCCAGTGGCGAACACCACAGCTTTTGCAGAACCAGAAGCCACACTAGTCCCTGCAAATACCAGGTTACCCACCTCTACAAAGGCACGGTCACCTGCAGCCACTGGATGGGCGAATTTACGTACAGGTTTGGACTCACCAGTAAGGGTAGAGCTGTCCACCTTCACTTGATTGGCTTCTACCAACCTGGAATCAGCCGAAATATTATCTCCCTCATCCAGCACCAGAACATCACCAGGAACCAGTTCTGCGGCCAATATCTCTATTTCTTGGTTATCTCGAACCACCTTAGCCTGGGATGGTAATATTCGTTTCAGAGCTTCCAGGGCCTGTTCTGCCTTGTACTCCTGCCAAAAACTGAAAATAGCGTTTATAATAATAACTGCGATAATAGCAAATCCTAACTGGGGCGTTCCACTTAAAAAAGCGAGTATACTGGCTGCCCATAGGAGTAAAGCTAGAAGCTGGTAAAGATTAGCTAAAAACTTATAAATAACGGGTTTTTTCTTAACTTCCTCAATCTGGTTAGGCCCGTACTTTTCAAGCCTTTTTTCAGCATCTTTATTGGTTAAACCATTCTGAGAAGAGTTTAATTCAGTGTAAACCTCCTCAGGAGGGAGTTTATTGATCTCCATTTTTACACTTGAAATTGACCTCTCTGTCTTTGTGTTAATAATACAAAAATTTTATGAGGTTACTATGTAAACGGAATAATATAAATTTTAAGTGTTTCTTGGAATTAAGAAATAATTAATGGGTTTTTAAAACTTTAAGGATGTATAATTGGTTATAACACTGAAATAATGCACTAAATGGTTGAATGTTAATTAAAAGTAAACAATCTATGGGTTTAATTAAACTCTGTTGAAAGTTCCGTTACCACCATTCACATCCCACCGATCAGTGTGGACTTCCTGGGGAATGTTGTTTTCAAAGTTACTGAAGGTGATATTTTTCTGGTGATAAACATCTACGAAGATGCTATCATTCAAATGGGTCACTGGATAAGGATCTGGATTATTTCCAGCGTATAAATTTAGGTTACTATCATCAACTTTCTCAAATTTGATGTTACCATAATAATCAGAATAATAGGTACCCACGTAGTTATCAATAGGATATGGAAGGGGAATAGTGGCTGGGGGCTGAAATGTGGTTGATTCTAGTTGAAGTTCTCCCATATCTTCTCCAGGGATGACTGAAGGATCGACTGGTTGGTTTTTTAGGTATATTGACATTAATTCCTGGGCGACTAGTTCACAAAATTTACTTCCTTCAGGGCCTTCATTGGCCATAACCACCACGCCCAGATCCTCAGAAGGTAGAAGGCGGACCTGGGTTGCAGATAGCCGGGTTGATCCAGCATGGACTATGAATGTCTGGCCTTGGGTGTACATAACACCCCATCCCAGGGCATACCATAGTTCTGTGTCTGATTCGGTCCCTATATAAATCAGGGGGGTATGTGTTTCAGCCAGAGATTGAGATGAAACTACTTGTTGCCCGTTGAAAACTCCTTCATTAAGTTGGAAACGAAGCCAATTACCCATGTCTTTTATAGAACAGCTTAAACTTCCGGCAGGAGCCATGCCATCCAGATTGAGTGGATCCACATAGTAGGTCACTCCATCAATTATAACATGGGTACCGGAATGATTGGGACTGTTAACATATTCCTGGTAGGTAACTACACTGGAATCCATTTTCAGGGGGTGGAAAATTTTTTCATTTATTAACTGGGACCAAGTAGTGGATGCTGCCCGGGCAGCAGAATGGCCAGCAAGAGAAACCATGATATTGTTATAGGCAAATTGGGTACGAAACACACTCTGTGATTCTATAAACCTCATACGATAGAGTGTTTCCATAAAATCATAGCCGAAATCCATAATATGCTCGTTCCCTGCGTTTTCGTGCATACCTGTGCGATGTGAAAGCAGATCCTTCATATTGGCTTGTTGGGTGGCTACAGGATCCTGCAGGGTGAATTCATTAGGATCAGAGAAGTATTGTTGGGCAGTGTCCTCCCAGGTCATCAAACCCTCATCCACCAGAGCACCAATGGCAGTGGAAGTGAAGGCCTTGGTACAAGAGCCAATCTGGAAGATGGTGTCCACATCTATGGGATCAGATTCCCCTACCTTTTTTGCTCCCAGGGTTTTCATGTAAACGATCTGGTCCTTATAAACCACCACCACGGCTGCTCCAGGGATAAGACTATTCTTAAAAAGGTTTTCAACATATGAATTGAATAAACCAACGATTTTAGCAATATTAGGAGAATCAGGTGATGGGGTTTGTTTATCTTGTCCTTTATTTTGGCTTATAAAAATGTTTAGACTGTAAGCATTTATATTTAAGATATTGGAATTAGGATTAACAATATTTTCAGGGTATGGATTTGATTCATTGGAAGAGGTTTCGATACTCTCTGGGGTATTGTTATCTGAAAGGAGAGGGTTGTGGGGTAAAATCACAAGAACTACAGCCAAAAACACCGCAGCAACTATCATAACTCCTGTTCCAATATTTTTCAACCGGATATCCCCCCATTTTGAAAACAGTTTATGAGACAGCAAGGAAATAGTAAGATAAGTTGTTCTTATTTTAATTCTATAATTCTCAACAATTACCTTTATATTAATATTATTCCACTTCAATATTATATTTAACGTATTAACGACAAAGGATACTTAGATACCATCATATGCTTTTTTGCAGGCCCTGCTTCCAATTATATTTGCACACACCTTTCACATGGTATGAATCTAGCTAATATATAGTTGAATACAGAATTCAAATCTTTAAAGGAAGATTAAGAGACTAACTGGTTTAATAGAATATTATTTAGGACTAAATTTATTAAGGATAATGGGGTACTATTAATAAGAACATGACAAAACTTTATGAATGGTGGTTCAACTGATAATCGAAATAATTATTCTAATAGTCCTGATTGTAGTAGTGTTATTCGTTGTTTCTCTTTACAACAGTCTAATTAAACTCAGAAATAGGGTTAAAAATGCCTGGTCCCAGATTGATGTTCAGTTAAATCGTCGAGCAGACCTGATACCCAACCTGGTGGAAACAGTTAAAGGATATGCTAAACACGAAAAAACAGTTTTCGAAGAAGTAACTGAAGCAAGAGCAGGTCTTATGAATGCTAAGACTGTTCAAGAAAATGCTGAGGCTAACAACATATTAACTGAAACCTTAAAAAGCCTTTTTGCAGTTGCAGAAAATTATCCTGAGTTAAAAGCTAATGAAAACTTTATGGAACTTCAGGGTCAGTTAGCGGAAACTGAGGATAAAATAGCTTATTCACGGCAGTTTTACAATGATACAGTGTTAATGTACAACAATAAATGCCAGATGTTTCCCAGTAATCTAATAGCATCCACGTTTAACTTCCAGGAAGCAGAATTCTTCGAAATTGAAGGGGCAAAAAGAGAAGTTCCAGAAGTTAAGTTCTAGATTATTTCAGGAACAGATCAAAAATGGCTAAGAATATTTATTTTATTTTTATAGCCATACTATTCATTTTCTTGGTTTTCGGGTTAGGTGCATCCTTTGCTGCTGAGCGAAGCTACTCTATCCCATCTATTAACATGGATCTTTATTTACAGGCCGATGGAACACTTCATGTTAAAGAAACAATTCATTATTCTTTTTCAGGAACTTTTAATGGTGTGTATAGGGATATACCTATAAGGGACCAGGCTAAACTGGAAAATATTAAAATTTCCACTCCAGGTGTTTATTCTAATTATAACATAACTGATCAGGGTTCAAACAAGCACATTACAATTTATTTATATTCAGATCCTGCTAAAACTATTCCTATTTCCAATAGGGATGTAGATATCATTATTGAATACGATTTTTTGAATGTCATACGATTTTACAATGACATGGCTGAACTTCAATATAAACTGGTAGGGGAAGGCTGGGCTGTTAAGGTGGGGAAAGTTAATGCAAAGGTATATTTTGCATCTAGTGACGGAGTGAAATTCTGGTTCAATCCACCTACCACTGTGGCGAATTATAGTTGGCAGGGAAATACATTACAGTTAACCAGTAAAGAAATCCGTCAAGGCCAGTTTTTTGAAGTGAGAATGGCCATACCTAAAAACCAGTTTGCAAGTAATCCTCCAAACGTTATTTACGTAGATCAGGATATTCTGCCAGAAATGGAGAAGATTGAAAAGGAGTTTCAGAATGATTTGAATTTCAGAGCAAATGTATACTCTTTAATAACAGTGCTGATGCTTTTAGCATGTTTTATTCCACTGATACTTTACCTAAAATATGGTCGTGATCCTAAAATAGATTATAATGCAGAATATGAAAGGGATATCCCAACAGATGATCCACCAGCGGTTGTGAATGCGATATCTGGAAAAATATTAGGTAAAGAAGTGGGAAAACCAGATATGGATGGGTTCAGAGCCACAATATTGGATTTAATCCGTCGTGATTATTTGATTCTCCATGAAAATCATTCAAATGAGGATAAACACCATTCTCTGTCATTAAAAATCAATAGATTGAAATTCAATAGTTTTAAAGACCCGGTAGAACTTTGGAATTTTGAAATTGACATAATCAACTTCTTAAGTCATTTTGAAGAAAAAGACGGTTTAATATATCTGGACAAATTTAAAAAAGAGTTAAAAAATCGAGTTTTCATGATTGAAAATTCAGAAAGCCAATCCGGGAATGAATTCCATACCTTTTATGAACTATATAAAATGTGGAAAAAGGATGTAGTAAACCAGTTTTTGAATGATGAGAGAATGGCTCAATTGTTCATTAAAAAAGGAGATAAATACCTTAAATTTTTTGCAGGAATTGGTTTGATTGTGTCCATATTTGTTTTCTTTGCCTCGGCACTTGATACATTACCAGAAGCAAAATATGCTCTCATATCCTCTTTAATTTTAATTTTAGTATCATTAACTTCTTTTATCATGCCCCAAAAAATAGCTGGGCACTGGACAACTTATGGTGAAGAATATGATGCAAAGTGGCATAATTTTGCAAAATATCTTCAGGATTTCAGTCTGATAAAAAAATATCCTCCAGAATCTATTGAAACATGGGATAAATACCTGGTATATGCATGTGCATTAGGAATTGCAGATAAAGTAGCTGAATCAATGGAAATGATTATTCCACAAAAAGAAATTGGAGGCAATGT
>JAHKLQ010000041.1 GCA_020854975.1 Methanobacterium sp. | reverse complement strand
TCAAAACTCTTAACTTAACCCTAGCTACTGTGATTTTACTGGTTATGGCTTTATTCGGAATCGTTATCCCTGCTGTTTTGATTAAAATTTACAAAAGCAATAAAGTAAAAACTGTATTTAAAAATAAAAGTGAAAACTGGATTGAGAGGATTCCCCAAACCATATTACTGGTGTGTAGCCTTAATATTATTTTTATATTGATTTTACATGCCAGTACCCTGTTCCTGTATATTTTTCCCTTGTTTGGAAAATTTATCTTTCAACGAGAATCAGTTATCTATGTCACCATGGCCGTGTTTATTCTGGCTATTTTAACCTATGGATTCTGGAAAAAATATTTTTTGGCTTTTTATGGTCTTATTTTGTATTATGGACTGATGTTAATCTCGGTTATAATGACTTTCAGCCAGTATTCCCTTCTCGATGTTATTGGACTCTTGAATTTCCCTCCCTATGAACAGAACTACATAATCCCCATGTCCAGCTTTTTAAATTTCAATTTAACAGCACTTTTTGGTTCATTTTTAGTTCTTACACTTTTATCAATAATCTATTCCAGGAAATATTTCCATAATACCTCATTAAAAGTACACAAATAATTTAAAAAAAATAGTTAAAGGCCCTGAATTAGACCTTATTTTGCCAAATATTTACGGAATTTCCTCAGACTCATTCCCCTCATCATCTGGACTGATTTTAATTACCTCTAATTCATGAATATATCTTTCTCCACGTAGCGCAGATAGTATAGCAGCCATGGCACAGAAGAACGCTCCAATATAGAATGAAACTCTCAGTGAAGGCATGAAAGCTTCAGCCAGGGTAGATGGGAACCAGGAAGTTCCAGTGAGTGTGGTTAATGTGGAAGCAGGTATCTGACTAACCACGGCTGAAGGTACACTACTTAGGATGGTTTCAACTGGATTGTAACCTAAAAATGCTGAAAACAATGCTCCTGTTGGTGGTATGTTACTGAGGATAGGAGTCAGTTGTACTGCACCAATATTGGCCAGAGATGATGCTAAGGCATCTGGGAATCGTTGAGTGATTCCTACAATGACTATGGTGAAAAATATGGCCATACTTGCTGTGAATGCAGTGTTCATTATGGTGGTTAACATTCCCGAGGCAACCCCCCTTTCCTGGGGCGGTACAGAGTTCATTATGGATGCACTGTTTGGAGATCCGAACATTCCACTGCCTAATCCCATAAAGAATAAGGCCAAGGCAAATTCAAGGTAGTTAAAGTTATAGGAGAGTGATGCCAGTATCAGGAAACCAATGGTGTTCATTACCATTCCCAGAGTGGCTATCCAGCGGGGACCGTACTTATCTGAGAGTATTCCTGAGATTGGTCCCATAATGATCACCCCTATGGTTAAAGGTAGCATGTAAACTCCTGCCCAGAAAGGTGTGGATTCATAGCTGTATCCATGGAGGGGAAGCCAGATTCCCTGTAGGAGAAGTATCAGCATAAACATCATCCCTCCTCTGCTCAAAGAGCTGAGGAAACCAGCAAGGTTAGCATAAGTGAACATTTTTATCTTGAATAAGTCCAGTCGGAACATGGGATTTTCCACCTTGCTTTCCACTACAGGGAATAAGGCTAAAAGGATGAATCCAGTTACCATCGCCACTATTACCCAGGGATTATTCCATCCCATGGCATCACTACCGTAGGGCATGAGACCATAGGTTACTCCTAAAAGTAGTGTGGTTATGCCTGTTACAAATATAACATTTCCCCAGAGATCGAGTTTGGTTTTAGGAGCACGGAGTGATATTTCTTTAAGTTTGAATGTGGACCAGAGTGTTCCCAGAATACCAAATGGCACACTTACCAGGAATACATATCTCCAGTTGAAAACTGCTAATATTCCTCCTAAAAGGAGGCCTATGAACTGGCCGGACATGAGTGCTACCATATTTATACCCAGGGCTTTTCCCCTTTCACTGACTGGGAATGCATCAGTGAGTATGGCGGAACTGTTGGCCATGGTAAGGGCACTACCCACTGCCTGGATTATTCTAAACAGGATGATCTCTATAGCCCCAGCATCACCAGTGGATGGTGTCAGGTAAAGTAGGATGGATCCTATGGTAAATATGAGAAATCCGAGTTTGAAAAGTTTAACTCGTCCGTGTATATCTGACAAACGTCCGAAACTTAAAAGCAGAGTGGCGGTTACCAATCCGTATCCCATGAGTATCCATAAAAGATACTGGAATGAAGTTAAAGGATCAATGTGAATACCATTGAAGATGGCTGGGAGGGAGATCAGGGTTATGCTCCCGTTGATCATTCCCATCAAAGAGGCAATGATAACATTAAATAATGCTACCCATTTGTATTCTAAGCCACGTCCTTTTTTGTCTTCTGATGGGTTGAGAGGCGAAGTTCCCCCTTTAGAAACGTTATTACTCATTCAAATTTTCCTCCGTGTCATGTAACTTGTTCAAACCTTTTACAGTTAACTTTTTCAAAAAATCACTTATTCGTTGTCTTTCTGCTTCAGTGAAGTCCTTATTCATTACATCTTCCCAATCAGAGATCACAGCCCATATTTCTGGCATCAATGCTTTCCCATCCTCGGTGATGTAAAGGAGATATCTTCTGCGGTTTTCTGGATCGGTCTTCCGGCTGATAAATCCATTGTCTTCTAATTTTTTCACACCCCGGGCCACAGTTCCCTTATCTATGAAAAAATGGGTGGCCAGATCTTCCTGCGTCTGTCCTTCTTTTTTATATAACCCAATTAAATAAAGGGATTGGCTAGCAGTGACGTTTAAACTTTTCATTCTGTTGTTTAAATACATCATACGAGTCCTGTGAATTATGGAAATAAGGATACCTAATGGAATATCAGTTAAGTCCTCTTCAATTATTTTTTCAATCTTATGCATGCTTTTAATCCCCTATTTAGAAAAAGTGGTTTTGATAAGTTCATCATTTGGTTTTTCAAGTAATTCATTAAGTAGTTACATTTAGAAGTTCCCCCTATATAAATATGTTGACTATGCAACAATTGTCTATGCAACACAGGGAGTTTAACAAATAATCTCCATTAACTCATATAAAAATTCTAAAATGGTAAATAATAATCCATTTAAATGTTTAAAAAAGATTAAAAAAACTACCCAAAAATCTTTTAAAATTCTTTAACCATTATCGTCCTTTTTTCATTATTGTAAAATCCATTTTTAAGATAAAAACTTTCAGCAAATATTCCCTTATTGGTAAGCAATGTTAAACGAGTGTATCCCTCGTTAAAAAGAATTTTACCAACAAAATTTAATGTTTTGGTCCCAATACCTCCCCCTTGCCTTCTATTTTCAACAAAGAATTCATCAACAAAGAATTCCTTTCCCATCCACCCTGATCTCCGGTGTCCTAGACATACTGCCACGACATTAGAGTTTTCACAGACTACAAATCCTTCGAAAACCGGATTCTCAATTAGTTCCTTCAAATAATTTTTAACCTGATCCAGGGATATCCATTCATCGTACCAGGGATCTGTTGAAAACACGGATTTGAATAATTGTGCACATTCATCCAGATCTTTCCAGGAAAATCTCCTGAATTCAAGGCCACCATAATCATAAAACTGCTCTAAAACTTTATTTTCCATGTTATCCTGGAAAAAATAAGTCCAATGATTCTTTAAATGGTTACTGGAGAAATGTTCCTTTAAAGAGTTGTTTTCAAAATGATTTTTCAAAGGATTACTGGAAAAATGGTCTTTAATTGTTTTTATAGGCATTTTTTTAATCCCCTTTCTTTGCAAAAATTACAAATAACTGATCCTGCAGAAAATCATGTTTTTCTAAAGGATAGAATCCTGCTCTTTCCATAATATCTAAAAGAACGTTAAAGGACGTGTGATGTCCGAAAATACTTGTGAAACTGAATTTTTGCTTTTCATAATCAATTATAGCTATTTTACCATTATCTTTTAGAAATCTTCCAATGGATTTAAAATACTCTGCAGGTTCAGGAAGGTGATGGAACACGTTTCTTAAAAAAAATAGGTCAACCTTTTCTGGTAAGTCTATTCCATGTGGCTGGGCCAGTATAGTTTTCACATTAGTGATTCCTTCTTTTTCAAGGTTTCTGGTTATATAATCAAGGGACTTCTCCTTCACATCAATGGCATAAACCTGGCCTTCTTTTCCCACTTTCTTGGAAAATTCACAGGCAAAATATCCACCACCAGATCCAATATCCCCTACCACCATTCCATCTTTGATATTAAGGTGTTCAATGATGGTTGAGGGACTATTTTTTGGCAAAGAAGCTTCCCTATTTAACATCTTCAATTGAAATTCATTGAACATTCTTAACCAACCCTAATTTTTATAAAATGTCTTTAAAGGTGCATTAGTTAGCACAGTTCCCCAATTAACCCTTGAACCTACTTCTGGTGTTATTAACAGGTTTTTTTCAATTTTTCCCATCTCTGCCAAACTTGCCACTGTTTCATGGAAGGAAATATGATTTTCATCACTTATTCTCGATTTAGGCATGGTAAATGCTAGATATCCTTCTTTTTCTAATAATTTACTTAATTGTGAAGTGATTAATTTTAATTGACAGTTTGTTTGGCGTTGAATCTTTTCGTAACCTCTTTTTAACCCATCAGAGATTAAGTAAGGTAATGTAATCCCTACAGATATCGCTCGAGGATATTCCAAGATCAATGAATTGTATTTTTCGATCAAGGTGTTTTCTAACTGAGATAAATCCACTATTCCTAAAAAATAGTCTTCACATTCTGTTTCAATAGAATCTCTTATTGCCAGTTCAAATTTCATGATTTATTACCTCCTATCTGGTCATTGATTTTCTAAATAGTGGCACAGCAATGGCCATGGTAACCACTCCAAAAGCCACCAGAATTAACATCTGGAATAAAACATCACCAATTCCTGCATTAAGGAGAATTATTTTACGCATTGCATCAGCAGCATATGTTAGGGGGATGAATTGGGAAATTGCCTGCATGAACCAGGGCATCTGCTGTAGGGGATAAAAAACTCCTCCCAGAAATATCATAGGGAACATTAACAGGTTTACTATCATGGTCCCTGATGCCTGGTCTCCAGACATGGAAATTGCCAAAATTCCTATTCCTATGAAGCTGAATATTCCCAAAAGTAGCATGAAAAATGCCAGTAAAAGACTTCCCTGGATGGTTACTCCAAAAAGTAACATGGCTAGAGCTAGTACAATCACACACTGTACAAATCCTTTGGTACATAATGCAGCGGTTTTTCCAAGTATAACCGAAACTTGATTGATTGGTGCAGATAACATTCCATCAAATGTTCCCATTTCCTTTTCCTTGGAGATGGCTTCTGGAATTCCTGTCATCACCGTCATCATGACGATCATGATCATGAGCCCTGGTGCCAGGAAATTGAAATAGTTTGTTTCACCAGGTATGGTAGTTGATACGTTAAGTACATAGGGGAAAATTATGGCTTGCGGATTAACTTGCTGATTTGTTTCATTAGCAAGTTCTAATACATTAGCCTCGGCTTCCATATTATTTATTCCATTTAATGTGCTGGATAATGCCTGTTGAACTTGCATTGAACTTTGAGGGTTACTGTTGTCAATGTAAACTGTGAAATCTCCTGATTTCCCATTGGTAACGTTGTCTGAGAATCCAGGAGGTATTATGAATGCACCATATATTTTTCCCTGGTTAATGGCAGTTTTAGCTTCATCTATACTGGAATAAGTCTTGAAATCCATGGAACTCGTGTTTTGATTTATTAGATTAAGTTGGGCTATGAATTCATTGCTCCCCTGACCTTGGTCCAGATTTACCACTCCCATGGGCATGTGCTGTTGTGTGCCCCCACTGGGGAATATGAACCCGAACATCAAAAGAAATATTAGGGGCATCATGAAAAGAGCAGCTAGTTGCATGCGATTCCGCCTGAATTCCAGCAGGTCTTTGGCCATTACATGGTAACTGTCCTTTAATATCTTGTTAATATTCATCATCTCACCTTACCCTGGCTTTAGGTGCAGGTCCATGCCCATGATGTATAGGGGCTGCTTTTTCAGTGGCCTGATCTCGCATTTGTTTACCAGTTACTGCTAAAAACACGTCTTCTAAAGTCGATTCCTTGCTGTTAGTTACTGAGGTTATGTTTCCCCCTTCCTCACGAATGGTGTCAATGATTTCATTGAGGGGATTTTCACCGTGTGCACTAATTTTTAGATTATAATCGTCCTGTTGTGCCACTGCAGTAACTGTGTTTAGGGATTTGATTTTGTTAATTATTTTTGAGGAAAGATTGGAGATTTTAGTGCTGAATACTGTAGTATCTCCCTGTGATATCATGTTTTTAAGATTTTGTGGAGTGTCCAAGGCGGCTATTTTGCCATGGTCAATGATTGCTACACGATCACTGAGGGCTTCTGCTTCAGCCATAGCATGTGTGGTTAAGATGACTGTCATCCCTTCTTTGTTGATTTCTCTGGTAATGTCCCTGATAGAAAAAGTAGTCTGTGGATCAAGACCCAGTGTGGGTTCATCCATAAATAATATCTTAGGTTCAGGTAGTAAAGCCCGGATTACATTGATTCGTTGTTTCATACCTGTTGAAAACTTATTTATTTGAGTATTTCTCCATTCTTGCATATCAACCAGTTGAAGCAATTCATTTATTCTTTCTTCCAGCCTTTGTTTTGGTATTGAGTACAATTTTCCGAAAAAACGGAGGTTTTCAGCAGCAGTCAGACGGTCGTACATGATCATCTTCTCTGCAACCAGTCCAATGTTCTGGCGAATTTTAGCAGAATCTTTAATCAGGTCATATCCAGCAACTTTTGCAGATCCTGAGGTGGGTTGAGCCAGGGTGCATAACATTCGTATGGTGGTACTTTTACCAGCACCATTAGGGCCTAGGAACCCAAAAATTTCACCTTCCTTTACAGTCAAAGATAAATTATCCACAGCTGTAAAGTCTTTGAACTTTTTTGTGAGATTATTTATCTCTATAGCATTTTTTGTCATGTTTTCCCCTATTCCAATTTAATTTATAGGCAATGATAGCCCAAGCTAGGTTATACGAATTTTTCAAAATTATTTTACTATTCAGACCCGTTTAAATCTGAATTATTCATCTGGGAGTGATTCTCCCATATTTTTTAATCTTTCGCCTAGTTCTCCTATTATTTCCTTGTGTGGTGCAAGTTTCTCTTTTTTTATGTCTTCCAAAAAGGTCACATAGCTACCAATCTCTGTTAACACATGCTCCACAGCGAAAGTTCCCCTATCCCTTCTGTGACCCGCTGGCCCCTCTAAACCACCGAAAAGATCAATGATTATTTCCCGTCCTTCTTCAGTTAGATCATATTTTCCATCTTCCATTTTTTCTATTAATCCTTCATCTACCATTTTTTTAAGCATGGGGTATACTGAACCAGGTGAAGGTCGGCAGGGGACACGTCTCATTGTTTTTTGAAAGTGATGATCATAGTGATCACCTCCAAACTCTTGTCTTCGCTTTTGATACATTTCATTTATGATGTCATAGTGTTCCTGGATTGCATCCATTATTTCTACACCATTTTTTGGG
The DNA here is from genome assembly GCA_020854975.1 of Methanobacterium sp. GTDB lineage: Archaea > Methanobacteriota > Methanobacteria > Methanobacteriales > Methanobacteriaceae > Methanobacterium > Methanobacterium ferruginis. The sequence goes on along the minus strand of JAHKLQ010000041.1, from coordinate 4,814 downwards.
CCGTGATCAAGGACATGGAGTATCCATATTCTCAAACCTCCCAGTTTATGCAGTTTGTCTATTTTTTCGTGGATGTTTCTCCAGTTATCCCATTTATTTCTCCACTCATCCCACATCTTGGAATTCTCTCCTATCATATATTCAATATAATATCGATAGTTTGATATTGAATAATTGATTTAATATCTTTAAATTATTATATGACAATTTTTTTCTCAAACAATATCAAGTTTCCGATATCGACTAATCGATATTAAGTGGGTCATCATATAAATAGATTGTGATTAAGGAAAACCATACCCCATATTTGATTTAAAGAAACTGCCTTCATCTTACAATGAAGACTCAAAAACTGGACATAATATTATTAAAACTAGTATAAATCCTTATTTTGACTTAAAAAGAATGAATTTTTATTTAAAGTAAATATTCCATATTATACGCCCCTTTCTTCCATTTCCAAAGTGATAAACTTTTTTCCTTGAATTTTCCAAACCCCATCCTTTCATACAACCTTAAAGCATCTTCATTTTCAATGTCAACATCCAGTACCGCCCTTTTACATCCATTTCCCCTGGCCAGTTTTATTCCCTCCTTTAAGATAAAAGAACCTATTCCCTGTCCCCTTGATTTTTCATCCACAGCTATGATAAAAAAATAGTAATCATCCTCCTTTAGATTAGATAAAAAGATACTGTCTATTATTTCAATCATCAGGAAGCGAAATGCATCTAAAGGATTAAGATTTTTGAAAAGAATGTTCAGTTCCTGGATTTTATCCATCCTATCCCCCACTGAATAAACCATTACTCCCTTAATATCATTGGTTTCGCTGGTCACCACATAGATCTGCTGGTGTCCCAGACTGTTATCCCCGGCAGTAACCAGTTTTTCAATTTTTTGGGATGCGTTTTTTGAATTACCAAAGAAGAAATTGAATGTATCCACATCGGCTTCATAAATGAGTGCTGAAACCTTTAACGGGTCATGTTTTTCTTTATCCATTTTTTGAAGATGCATTTTAACATTTAACTCCTTAAAATTTGCTTGAGAAGAATTCTTAGTTAACCATGTATTAATAGTTCCCTAAACCAAACCCTCTTGCTTATCATTAACAATATTTACACTTGAAATTTATGGCTAATTTATGAAAATAGTATGATCTGTAGCATATTCCAAGTGGATATCAATAATGTTTCAACATCAGTTGCAATAATTGATACAGTTGCAATGTATGGCGAAGTAATTAACAGAGTATGATCTAAAGTAATCATATTCTCCTTAAAAATATTTCATTTGAAATCAAGTAACAATTTAAGGACCTTTTTCTCCTGGAAAATTAAAGCAAACACTTGCCCCTATTCATATCTTATCCTCACTGTTTAATTCATTTCATCAATATATTGGTGGGGGATTTTTAGATAATATCAGATTCAACAAATTATATAATCTGTTCAATATAAATTAAGAGATTGTATGGAAACCAAAAGAATGGTACTCTTAGACATAGACTACATCACCAGGGACGAAAAAGCCGTGTTAAGACTTTTCGGAAGAGAAAAGGATGGGAAAAAAGAAAATTCCATTATCATCCTAGATAAAGGATTCAAACCCTACATCTATGTGGTACCTCATGACCTGGATAAGTGTCAGGAGCAAATAGTAGAAGAACTGGATGTTCTGCAGGTTGAAAAGGTGAAAATGAAAGATCTGGGACAGGAAAAAGATTTTATAAAAGTCACTTTAAATCATCCCCAGGATGTTCCTAAGTTAAGAGACAAAATAAGGGATTTACCTGATGTTAAAGACATCAGAGAACATGATATTCCCTTCTACCGTAGATATCTTATAGATAAGGGATTGTTCCCCATGGCGGAGGTGAAAGTTCAAGGGACTGTTATCAGTTCTTCTGAAATGAAAGATGTTCAAAATGTCCCACCCAACAGTGCTACCTGTATCATGGAATTGGAAGGTGAAATCCACCCGGTTAGCTCTGAATTTCCAGATCTTAATGTTCTTAGCCTGGATATCGAAGTTTACAATCCCAAGGGCATGCCAAACTCAGAAACAGATCCTATCATCATGATCAGCCTCTCCAGTAACCAAGGGCTACAGATGGTGATATCCACCGCTGAATCTCCCCTGGATTTTGTGGAAACTGTGGAAAGTGAGGCAGAAATGCTTAAAAAATTTGTGGATATTGTTGAAGAGGAGAATCCAGATCTTCTCATTGGTTATAACTCTGATAATTTTGATTTTCCCTATATCCGGGATCGGGCAGCTCTCCTAGATGTTCCCCTGAATTTGGGTACTGATGGTTCATCTCTTAAATTTATGAAGAGAGGTTTTGCCAATGCCGCCCTGGTAAAAGGCAGAGTTCATGTTGATCTTTACCTTATCATGCGCCGCTACCTACACCTGGACCGTTACACCCTGGAAAGAGTGTATCTGGAACTTTTCGGCAAAGAAAAACAGGACATTCCCGGTGATGAAATACACCAGTACTGGACAGATGGAGGAGAAAAACTGGAAACACTTTTCAAGTACTCCCTGGATGATGCAGTGACTGTGACTGAGATTGGGGAGAAGATGCTACCCCTAACCCAGGAACTTACCAGGATAGTGGGCCAGCCATTTTTTGATGTGGCCCGTATGACCACTGGACAAATGGTGGAATGGTACCTTATCCGCAAAGCATATGAACAGGGCGAAGTGGTGCCTAACAAACCCTCAGCCTCGCAGTATTCAAACCGGAGAGGTAAACGAGCCACAGGAGGCTACGTGAAGGATCCAGTTAAGGGTCTTCATGAAAACATTGTTTACTTTGATTTCCGTAGTCTGTACCCCAGTATCATCATCTCCAAAAACGTTTCACCGGACACTTTGGTAGATGAATGTGACTCTGAAAAATGCCATATTTCCCCTGAAGGAGGATACATGTTTCTTAAAGAGCCAGCTGGTTTTGTTCCTTCTATCATCGGCAACATCCTCCAAGAGAGGGTGCGTCTAAAGACCATGATGAAAGAATCACAGGATGAAAAGGAAAAGAAGATTCTGAACGTGCAGCAAGAAGCCCTGAAAAGGTTGGCTAACTCTATGTATGGAGTTTATGGTTATTCACGTTTCAGATGGTACCGATTGGAATGTGCCGCTGCTATAACTGCCTGGGGAAGGGATTACATTAAAAAGACCATGATAAAATCAGAAGATTTTGGTTTTAAACCAGTGTATGCTGATACTGATGGTTTTTACGCTGTTTATCAGGATTAATTACTTAAAATGTTTATTGATTAAAATTTATTGAATTTAACTTAAGTTATACCTGTTTAAACAAAGTGAAATGTGAAAACGGTGGATTGCATGTTCCATATAGCTGAGGAAAAGGAAATAATGGAGGGCAACGTCACTGACGTCTACTTCCAGCGGACTCTGGAGATACTGAAAAATAAAAATATAAACCCTAAAGTCAGGGCAGAATTTGTTGCCAAGGGTCTGCCCAGTGAATGGTCTTGGGCTGTTTTAGCAGGTTTAGAAGAAGTAGCTCTGCTTTTAAAGGATCTGCCTGTGCAGGTGCGGGCTATGAGAGAGGGTACTGTTTTTTATCCCAACCAACCTGTGCTGGAGATAGAAGGTTATTATCAGGATTTCTGTATTTTTGAAACAGCTATACTTGGATTTCTCTGTCAGGCCACGGGCATTGCCACTCAGGCTGCCCGTTACCGGAAACTGGCAGGGGAACGCCTGGTGATGAGTTTTGGTGCGCGGAGAATGCACCCGGCCATTGCCCCTATGATAGAAAGGAGCGCTTTTATTGGTGGCTGTGATGGTGTGTCCGTTATTAAAAGTGGGGAGATTATAGGAAAAGATCCCTTGGGAACCATCCCCCATGCCCTGATTATCTGTATTGGTTCTACTGTCAACGCTGTGAGAGCTTTTGACGAAGTGATAGATCCCGATGTGAATCGGGTTGCACTTATTGACACCTTCAATGATGAAAAATTTGAATCTTTGAACGTGGCAGAGGCTTTAGGTGAAAAACTATATGCCATACGTTTTGACACACCTTCATCTCGACGTGGCGATTTTTACCATATTCTGAAAGAGGCAAGATGGGAATTGGATTTAAGGGGATTTGAACATGTGAAAATCTTTGTAAGTGGTGGGATTAAAGAAAAAAACCTTCCTGAACTTAATCCTTTGGTGGACGCATATGGAATTGGAACTTCCATCAGTAACGCACCGGTGGTGGACTTTTCCATGGACATTGTAGAAGTGGATGGGGAGCCTCTGGCCAAAAGAGGGAAGTGTTCCGGGGCTAAAAATGTCATCCGCTGCCAGGAGTGTTATAAAAACCAGGTTTTACCCCTCAAAAATGAATTCGAAAAATGTGGATGTGGGGGAAAATATGAAAGTCTACTTTATCTGTTAATAAAGAATCATGAACTCCTGTTGGACTTGCCAGAACCTGATAAAATCAGAGGTTATGTTTTAAAGCAGCTTAAGCATCTTCCAGAGTTATAAGCAAATTAACGAATGAATCCATATAAGGGGGGATTTAATTGGAAAATAGATGTTATGAAAATTATCCTCTGTGGATGGTGATTTTATCCAATGCCCTATCCATTTCTATCTACATCCTTGGTGCCTTCATACTTTATGGTCTGGGAATCATTTTCTCAGTATTGTACCTGGTTTTTTGCCTAGTTATGGAAATCCGGTTGATGAAGAAAGGTTGTGTCAACTGTTATTATTATGGGAAAACCTGTGCCTTTGGTAAAGGTCTTTTATCCTCTTATTTTTTCAAAAGAGGCAAT
>JAHKLQ010000052.1 GCA_020854975.1 Methanobacterium sp. | reverse complement strand
TTGAAAGCAATATTACTACCACTGCTGGAAACAATCCCCCTAAAACCCCGCTAATATTAATTTGAAAAAGATGTTTATAAAGTTTTCAGTTTTAGTTTAAAAATAATCAGAAAAAATTGATCTCAAATATCACTCTAATGGAAGAAGCCATTCAAAAAAAGGGAAATTATCCAAGAAATAACCAATGAATTTACTGATCTTATTTAAAAAAACCTAGTTATAATATTATTTACACTGAACCAGTACTTCAGCTTTAAAAGATTTTCCGCCCAAACCAAATAAGGCCGTGAATAGACAAATAACAAAAATTTCCAAAAATGATCATTCGGTATCAACTGATACAGGAAGCAGCCAAAAAAATAATAAAAAAAAAGGTGGTAAAAAAATGAGGTGATTTATAAAATATAATGAAGGGGGGGGGGGCGTGTAGTGTTAGAAACACCACACAATAACTAACTTCCGTGTTTATCACTTAAATTAATTGTCCCAAATCTGTACCAATTTTAACCAAATTCTTTTATAAATTGAATGAATTTTCATAAAAAGTGACCATAAGCATTTATAATACATATTCAGTGAGTGAATAGATTTATAGTATGATCAAAAGATATCAAGAGACATCAAATATAAGATAATTAGGATATAATTCACCTTATAAGTACCACCTAAATTTATTTAACTAATGGAAAAATAATCCTACAAAAGTATTCACATTTAAAATAGAACATACCTAAATGATTAAATGATAATTTTATGATTAGACTAGGATGATATTTGTGAAATGCCAAAACTGCGGACATGAAAACGAATCAAATTCCATTTACTGTGAAGAATGTGGTGGTAGATTATCCGGATCTCCTTCTTTTGGTAGATCTAAGAGTTCCAAAAGAAAAGAAGGAATGAACACCACCAATAAGATATTAATAGCTTCCATTATAATACTGGTGATTGTATTGGGAGTTATGGTTGGTTTTCTTTTAAGATCTCCTACTCCCACCAATAACAGCACCATCACTAATACAACCCCTGTGGTTGAAGAAGAGATATCCCTCAGTAATGGGTTCCCTGTTTCCAAAGTACCAGATCTTGCACAGGAAATAGTTAAATCTGGAACAGATTTCAATTCCATCACCTATTCTGGAGTTACTCTAGATAAAAATCAGTGCCTTTACCTACTCTCTAGGGGTATTGTGATGATTAACAATGGAGAAACAGGTAACATTCCCATCAAGAATTATGAGGATCCTGATAATCCTTATGGAACTGCTTCATCCGCTACCATTACTAAAAATGATTATGTGGATATGGCTCAGAGGACCTATACTTGGATGGATAGTTATGGTATTTCCCCTAACTATATTGGTATAACAGTTTCAGGGGAGCCTGATCTGTCTATGGATAATATGTTAAGCCTTTATTCCAAGATTTTAGCCCAGTATAAATCCAGTGGTCAACTACCGGAAACTGTAACTTTCCCCTGAATATAATATATCTTCATGGGAAGAAGATTATGCAAATATAAAAATAATCTTCATATGGATAAGGTGTTATGAAAATATAAAGTTGAGGCTCTAAAAAATGGAGGAAAAAGTTAAATTACTCATTTTTCTGGTATTTTTATTTATTGCCAGTGCTTTTTCCTCATTTTATTTATACAGTATTATTTATCCCCCTCAAGATACCAGTACCTCCACATTCAGTAGTGTGGTTCTGGGGGAAGCTGATTATGGTACGGTTATCAGGGAGGGTCCCTATGGAAATGCAGATTCTCCCCATAGAATAGTTTATATTGTTGGTGTTCATCCCCTGGAATATCAGGTTCACCAGGCTCTCCTGGAAGCTGTGACCAGTCAAAATGAATCGTTGAAGAACTGTTACTATATTTATAGGGTTAACGTCACCCAAGATGCAGAAGATTATGAGAAAGGCCGGTCCTATGGTCAGTTACTGGCTAATAATTATGTTGTCCCTGATATTGAAAACATGTCCATTGATTTGGTGATAGATGTGCATTCCAATGAAGGTAATTACCAAAAAACACGTTTTCTTTTCATCCCTGAGTACTCAGAAAAATCTGAAATGATAGCTCTGGCCATTAAAAATCAAACCAACTGGTTAACTATATACAGCCCTCCCAATCCAACCAGTCCTGCTTATGTTACCATTCCTTTAATTGAAGCGGGAATACCTTCTTTAATATATGAAACCTACACTTATGAACCAGTAAACCAGACCAGAACACAGACTCAGGAATTAGTATCCATTGTTGATAATTTAAGTTTATGGTCTTAAGCTATATTGTATATGGTTTTAGTACCCATAAATTATTTTGTAACCTGTTATAAGTTAGATTGAATGGTTTAATTGTTATATGGTTAGATTTATGGCCTTAAATTAAGATAAAATTAGATGGATGAATAAAAGAAAAAGAATTTTCGAAAAGAGATAAAATCAAGTTTTATCCCCTTTCAATTTTGTAGAGATTTTAGAACAATAAATTTATATTTATTCTACTACTTCAGCGAAGGCAAATTTCCTTCGGACAGAGTTAATTCTGATTTTAACTTCGTCGCCCACTTTGGCTCCTGAAACGAAAACAACAAAACCTTCAATACGAGTAATGCCATCTCCATCTCTACCTAAATCTTCAATTTTAACATCGTATTCTTCCCCTTCATTGATAGGGGCAGAATTTTCTCTTTCATCTCTTCCGTAATTATCTCCAAACATATTTATTCACTCCAATATAATTTGCTATTAAATTAGCGTGTAAATTAAGAATTCTTAAATCAAATAAAAATCAGTTTTATTTCGTTTCAAGAATTACTTCAATATTTATTCTACAATCTCTGCGAAACCAAAATTCCTTTTAACTGAGTTAATTCTGACTTTAACTTCGTCACCTACTTTAGCTCCTGAAACGAAAACAACAAAACCTTCAATACGAGTAATGCCGTCACCATCTCTACCTACATCTTCAATTTTAACATCGTATTCTTCCCCTTCATTAATGGGGGAAGAACTTTCTCTTTCATCTCTTCCGTAATCATTTCCAAACATTTATTCACTTCCAAAATTGCCATTAGAAATGGCTGAGTTAATATTGGTTTGGGGGTTTATAAAGGTATGTTAAATTATTAGCCCATTTTGACTAATTTTCCATGGAAATGTTGCAATTAGGATAGCTACTGATATCAACACTTAGGATAAAAATTTGATGCAAACAGTAAATTGGGAATTTGATGTTAGATTATGAAATTTGGGAGCATTCCATAAAAAATCATTTAAAGATCAAAAACCTACCTACTTTTATGGAGGTTAAAAACAAGATAATCCTGGCCATGGATGTTGGCAGCATCCAGGAGGCCCTGGAATTAATGGATGAAGTTTCTAGTTACCTGAATACTGTTAAGATAGGTTATCCTCTGGTTTTAGCTGAGGGGCTGGAAGCTGTTAGTAGAGTTAAGGAAGAATATGGTTGTAATGTTATCTGTGACTTTAAAGTGGCTGATATACCTGCTACCAATGAGAAGATTGCTGATGTGACCTTTCAGTCTGGTGCCGATGCCCTGATTGTGCATGGTTTTGTGGGACGTGACAGTGCAGCCAGCTGTCTTGCATCTGCCGAGAAATACGATAAAGAAATATTCCTTCTCACTGAAATGTCCCATCCTGGTGCAGAAGAGTTTTTAAAACCAGTTTCCATGGATATAGCCCGTATGGGTGTAAATATGGGTATTAAAAATTATGTGGGTCCTTCCACCCGTCTGGATCGGTTGGGGATGATCAGGAAGATTGTGGGGGAAGAATCTTTCATTATATCTCCAGGTGTGGGTGTGCAGGGTGGAGATCCCAGGGATACTCTTCAGTTTGCCAATGCCCTGATTGTGGGTCGTAGCATATACCTAGCTGATGATCCGGTAAATGTTGTAGAGTCCCTCATAGATGCTGTTAAACTTTAAACCTGCCAGTTCATAGGCCAGATCGAATAACATGAAATAGATGAAAGTCACTGGCTGGAAAAAGTTGATCCCCGGAACTTGAAGCGGATAGATTACTTTAAGGCCTCCCAGAACTGCCAGGATGAGAACCATTATCTTTAGACTAAAACGATACTTGAAAAAAGTTTCCACTATTTTTTTCCCTTTTAAACTTTCTCTGTCGTTTCCCACCTCATCCAGCCAGGCAGCTATGGTACATAGGGCTAGAGATATGAATCCAATGGTGGGTATCCCCCAGATAAAAAGGATGACCAGGAATATTATTAGAGTGACCAGGTGGCCCAGTTTGTCTACTTTAGCAGATAGTAAGGTTCCTAGTAATATAGCTAGGAATATGGTGGCTGCATCCTGAAAATTCACTGCCAGGTATCCTATTCCTGCAACGCAGAGTATTCCACTGGCCACACCTAGGATGGTGTTGTTCTTTTCATCCAGGGCATCGTCAGAAAATTTCATGAAGAATCCGGATAAAGCATAGAGTGCTGCCTCTAAAAACATGATCTTTTATGACTCCTTTAAAATTTGGGTTGAAACTCCTTAAAATGAGTTAATTGACCTTATAAATTAAACACTTCAGGCTTAAACACTTTTTTCCATTAATTCTCTGGCCCCTGCTACCATGAGGGGGAATATTATGGTGGCATCTCCAATAACTGTTACCAGTCGAGATTCGCATTTGGCTTTAGCCCATGATTTGGCTTCTTCTAAGGGTGCTCCGCTCAGGCTGCCTGCTTCACTGCGGTCTAATGTTACCTGGATAGCGGCATCCACTCCCCCGGTTAATATGTTAGAGGCCAGGGCGTAATGTTTGGGTAGGCCCCCTCCCAGGATTACAGTGGCTACCTTGGGGGATGCGTAGACCAGGTCTGAGAGTTCGTGCATGTCTCCACTTGCATCCAGAGTTAACTGGTTTTCCTGGGTGAACATCCACAGTTGTAAACCCAGCATACTGTCAATTAATCCCGGAGCATATATGGGGATTCCTTTCTGGGCTGCGGTGTGGAGTATGGATTCTTCATCATCAACTAAGTGTCCTATCTGGGTTAAAAATTCTCGGATGTTGAGGTTATTGTTTTTTGCAGTTATTTTTCCCAATATGGTGTTGATCTTTGATTCGAATACTGTGAAGTCTTCTGATTTGGTGTAAATATCTGCGATGCGGCCTATTCCCATCTGGCAGAGTTCTTCATCGTTTCCTGCCTGGTCCCGGTAGTGTGCACCTCCAAAGGCTTCCAGGAGGTCATGGGTGAGGTTGGCTCCGCTGGTTATAAGAACATCCACATAGCCTTCAGCTATTAAGTCTCTTATGATTTTTCTA
>JAHKLQ010000028.1 GCA_020854975.1 Methanobacterium sp. | reverse complement strand
ATACTCATCACTGGCGACGCAGGTTCAGGTAAAACCATATTTGGGCTACAATTCGCCTTAACCAGCTGCCAACAAAATCTAAAAACAGTTTACATCACTACTGAGGAGGATTCTAAGGATCTTTTCATCCAAGGTGAAACATTTGGATGGAATATCCAATCTACCACAGATAATGGCCTGTTACGTTTCATTGAACTGGCTGGTGTTAGGGCCAGAGTAACTGAGGCCGAGATCAGCATAGATGTAGGTGCAATGAAAGGAAGTTTCACCAAGTTCATTAAAGATCTGCCTGAAGATACAGATACAGTGATCATAGATAACATTGGTAGTTACACAGCAAAACTCACTCCCTATGAGTTCCGGGACCGTTTCGACCTCCTGGTATATGAACTTAAAGAGCGTAATATAACAGCTCTCATTATTTTAGACAGTGCCACTTCCGAAGAATTCAATGAAATAGCTCTTTTCTCAGTCTATGGAGCTATAAAACTTATGAAGCGTGAAAATCCTTACACTGGTCGACGGGAGAGAGTGATGGATGTAGTGAAAATGAGAAGCACCAAAACCCCCACCCAGTTCATGACCTATGAGATTAATAATAATGGTATTGAAATAATTTCAGGTGTGGATAGTAATAAAGATTAAAAATTAAAATAATCTACTAACTAAAATAATCTAATTATTAGTTACTTTGAGTGTCATGTTCAATTAATTATTGAAGATTCTCAATTTTAAATAAATAAAAGAATAGATATTCAATTAATTAAACAAAATCTTCCTTATTTTTTAAGTAACAACCTACTTAAACTACTATTTCTGTAAGACTTTCGTGGTTGGTACATTGGGGGGATTACTGTTCGTATCATTGTTAGTGTAATTTTCATTGGTATTAGTAGTTGTTAATGGCTGGTTTTGTTGATCTGTTGGGGTTGTGCTTTCAGTATCAGGAGAGTTTATTATCTTATTCAAGGCAACTGCTCCAATGATTAGCAAGATTATAATCATCAACACTATAATTTTATTCACTTAGAACCACCATTTAATCTGTTATTAGTTTAATCAGATCAGTTTAATCAAGGATTAACTTGTCTTAGAGATTAAGAACTGATTTTTTTCATATGAATATTTGATTTGAATTATTAAATAACTATTTCTCCAGATAAAAAAATTAAATAAAAAAATTAAGTGTTAAATTCTTTTAAGGACAGCTAAAATAAGTTTAACTGCATTTTCCACATCTTGAACATTTACCACACTTACCGGGGTGTGTATGTATCGGGAAGGTGGTGATATAACTCCCGTGGGAATACCTTCTCTGGTTAGGTGGATGGCAGTGGCATCAGTGGTTCCTCCTTCACTCACCTCTAACTGGTAGGGTATTTCTTCTTCTTTGGCCACATCTATCAGAAGTTCTTTCACCTGAGGATGGGTGATGATTCCTCTTCCACTGGCATCGGTGAGTATGATGCAGGGACCTTCACCAGCTTTGGCAGGTGCTTCCTCTTCCTTCATACCCGGGTGATCTCCGGATATTGTGACATCTAGGGCCAGGGCCATATCAGGGTTAACACGGTAGGCAGAAGTTCTGGCTCCCTTAAGACCTACTTCCTCTTGGACAGTGCCCACACCATAGATGGTGGCATCACTACGGGCTCGTTTCATGACTTCCAGGAGTACAGCGCAGCCCACCCGGTTATCCATGGCTTTTCCCATTACCAGATCATTTTTAAGTTCAGCGAATTTCTGTTTAATGGTAATGGGATCACCCACATTTACCATTTCCTCGGCATCTTCCCTATTGGAAGCACCGATATCAATAAACATGTCTTCATAGTTAACAGGTTTCTTTTTTTCCGCTGATTTCATCCTGTGAGGGGGTTTACTACCTATAACACCCAGTATCTTCTCACCATTACTGTGTATGTAAACTTCCTGGTTAAGAAGCATCTGATCGTTTATCCCACCCAGTTTGGAGAACTTGATAAATCCCTTTTTATCAATGTATCTTACCATGAGGCCGATTTCATCCATGTGAGCGGCTAACATTATCTTTTTACCGTCAGGTTTTCCTTCCTTGGTGGCAATGAGGTTACCCATTTCATCCACCTCCAAGTCATCAACATGTCCTTTCAATTCTTCCATCATAAGGTTACGGATTTCATCTTCAAATCCAGATACACCAGATGCATTAGATAGTTTTTCAAGTAACTGTTTCATATTATGGCCTCTTTAAAAATCATAGATTAATGGATTAAAACCATTTATATTTAAATTTAAATTACATAATTTAATCATTAATTTTAGATTAACTTTTAAATTACATTAATTTATCCTTTAGTTTATAATCACTAATTTAATAGATTAACTTTTTTAAATTACTTATTAAAAATCATAGATTAATGTTAGTTATGGTGTTAGATTTGTTACATTAATTGATATGAGTAAGGTGGTTTAAAATGATTTGATTAAGATCAAAAGCCCTATTATGACCAGAATTATAGGGCCAGCCTGTTCTTGCAGGAACTGGATGGGTATAATTCCTAGATTCACTCCATACCAAACCAATCCAATGATGATAAAACATAAACTTATGTAAATGCCCCAAGTGTTAATGTTCCTTTTCTTTTTGGGTTTGACACTTTTGGGGGTACTGGTTTTCATGTTTTCGTTTACATCTTCGTCCATTTTAATCCCCTAATTATCTAAATAAGTTACATTTAATATATTTTTTATCTTCTGTATTTAATTTCCGTATTTCTAATTATTAAAAGGTTTTATGCTAAACTGATATTATAATTGTGTTTAGAAGTGTTAAGAGTCAAATCTTGGATGTTGTTGGATACAATATTTTTTTGGGGATTATATCCTTGTGAAACGAGAGAGTTATAAACACTGTTTAATATACTATTTTGAACGCCTGGAGGTTTGTAAGAAAGACTGATGCTTATAGTTATATTTTGAGTACCAGTCATTTGGATGGCAGTTACTCTTACTGGTGCCATGGTGGAGTTCAGGATCCCCATTTCGGTTGTGGCATTTTCTGCACCGATTCTGGCAGCAGTGGCAATGTTATTTTGTTCACTCTGGTCACTAACATAATAAGCAAATGCCAATATAATTACCAAGATCAAACCAAAAAAAAGGATGTATTCTGCTGATAATTGTCCTCTCTCTTCCATGGTAATCATTTTCTTTTTATGTATAAAATTAATTGATTTTTTATATTGTCTCTTTTATTATATATGTTATTCATATCCTTAAAAGTGTTATAGTTTATTTATTTGTGTGAATTTGTATTAAAATGACAAAACATGTTTTAATACTAATTTATCAACTTAAAGTAATATCCAAAGCACATCCAAAGTTATATACCGGAAAATAATCATAAATTAATACAAATTATCAAATAAAATAAATAATAGTATGTTTTATTTATATTAGTACGGTTTATAATAATTATAAAGATAAAATAATTGGGGATGGAGACTCTGAAAATTTTCAATGATGATTCAAAGGGAGTGGCATTATCTCTTGATTTATTACTTGCTCTAATTCCACTGACACTTGTTTTAGGTTTGGTAGCTGCCAATATGGGCAATATCATGTATGAAACACAGGATACTATTTATAGAAGTTCATTAGAGCGTGTTGCTGCCGATACTACTAACACTCTTTTGAAAACTTCAGGTGATCCCTATAACTGGGAAACCAATCCTTCACAAGTAAATGTTGTGGGTCTTGCTCAGTATGATCCTACCAATGAAAAACCAATAGAATATACGTTATCCACTAAAAAGATGGCTTTGTTGAAAAGTTCTTTAGGGGAGCAAGCCATACAAAACATAATTGGTGATCAGTATGGTTTTTATATTGTTCTCACCCCTATTAACTCGGATGAGATCATATGGAACCTTAGCAGCACTGGAACCTCCAAAGAAAGTGCTAAAGATGTTGTAAAAATAGAAAGAAATGTTTTATACACTGAATTTAGTGGTGAAGTAGTTTCCTCAATTAAAAATGCTGGGCATGATTATGGAAGACCAAAAGACTATGAAGCTGATAAACCTTTCCCCACCAGCCAATATGATCTGGAGATATATGACTATTATATTCTTATTTTTAATAGAGGGGTAACATCCACATCTGTTTGGATAAATCAATATGAAGTAATGAGTGAAAATGATTTTAAAGGGCATGATAAGTATTCAAATTGGACTATGATCATACCTGAAGATTATTTAAAAGATGGGATAAATCCTGAAGATAATTATTTAACATTAAAGAAAGTTGCCAGTAATCCTAATGCTAGAATGGATGCTTATGTGGTTCAAGTTCCCAAAGGTACTTCGCCTGATGATATAGAATCTGGTGATGTATTACCCAAAAGTTACCTATTCCAGTTTTATGCATGGACGAAGTGATATAAATGGATGAAAAAGGTTTTATATTTACTGCGGATACTACTCTTGCTTTGGTAGTTGTAATTGTATTTACTGTAACTGTGGTAAGTTATACCATGCTCCCCATGTATATGGGTCAGGATCACCAGCATCTTGAGGCTCTGGCTGATAGTGCATTACAGGTTATGGAAGAAGATGGCACTCTTGATTATGCTTCTGTTACTGCTATTAGTAACTCATCTAATGCCACTGAAGCGTCTGAGGAGATCTTAACCCAATCTATAGAAACTCTGATACCTAATGGAATTGGATATAAGTTAACTATCGATCCAGGAACACCAGTCTCTGTGGAAAGAAATACAAGCACTAACACAAGTTACTTATACAGTAAAGATGTTGTAACGAGAGTAAGAGTTATTTCTGGACCGGAAGAAGGATATTGGGGACGTGCATGGTTTAAATCGGAGCCTGTTGAATTTACCAATCAGGAAATTAATCTCACAACTACCTCTTGGATATTCCACAACTGGCTCACCAATTTTTCTCCATGGAGTAGAAGTGGTAATTTAAGGGATTATTCATATTGGGGTAGAGGAAGTACAGCTCAAGCAATTGATTTTTCAATACCTGAAGGGGCTATTATAAGGGAAGCTACATATTTGCAAGGTTCTTCAAGTACTCGTTTTGACTATTGGTGGGTACCAGAAGCTTCATTTGGGACTAACACTGTAATTAATGGATATTCTCCAATTGTAGTGAATTCAAACCAGTTTACATTTCTTAATAAACGGGTGAATTCAAGGGAACGTATGTACAATTATCAGGGAAATATACCCACAAATTTACTACATGATGGTTTAAACAATTTTTATGTTAATTTCATCACAGATAGTTATCATGATTACAACATGCCCTGGTTTTCTATTCTTTCTACTTATACCACTAATATCACGGTTCCGGTTAATGTGAGCACAAACAAAATTCCCTTCCAGAATGCTGCTGGTTTAGCTGTAGATAGATTAACTGACCTAGGGGATGGTGAGGGTTATGGTCGTATATACGACCTTGAAACTGGTCAGGTGACTAATCTTGATTATTTGAGAGAAATTGATTGGGATGATATGAGAGGTCATGATCATAGTTATTCAGATGGCCTCCCATTTGTCATTACAGGTGTGAATGGTGAAGATGGATCTGCAGTATGTGTTGTCCAGGATATTAATGTACCATCCACCAGTAACATTTTAGATGCTTATGTAGTTGTAAACAGTTGGGGAGCAGTAGATAATACTTTGGTAGAAGTGTGGGATGATCAATCCAACACTTGGCGAACTGTATTCTGTTCCTTTGATGTGGATGGAAACGACTACAGTGAACGAGCTGATGGTTATGGTAATCTTCCAGGAACAATTTATATAGGTGATGAATTAAAGCAAGGGGCACATAACAAGGTTAGAATAACGACCTGGGACAATGTACCTTCCTCAGATTATGATTTGGTTGGTCTGCAGGATTGTTACACTATGCTTTCCACCAGTGAATACAAGATCAAATGGGATACTTATCCATTTGACAGTCATCAGGATAATAGTCAAACTGAACGTCAAACAAAAGCTTTTACCTTAACTGAGGACAGTCAGAAGGCAATACTCTTTTTAGGAGTCGGATTAAACACTCGAAACATCAGAATAGACTATGGTAACAATCAGGTGTTATATGAAGGTTCAGTAGTACCGTTCTCTCTGGACTTAGCTTCTCTGGATGCTAAAAAAGGATTTCACAGAATAACCACATCAAATTCTACAGAAAATGATTATTATCTCATACCTGGAAATTATCCTTTAAGAATTACTGTTACCGGACCGGATAAAGCATGGGAATCTGGTGACTACCAGACGTTGAGTACAGGTACTGCTTCTATATTTTCAGGTACTAGGGTTGCAGTGATCAATCCTCAAATTCAGAATGAGTGGTCTGCGGGTATGGGAAGTACTCCTGATGAAGCCATGGAAAATGCTACAGCTCAACTGCTTCAAAAATATCCTAATGCTACTGATATACATACTTCTGCTTTGTTTGCGGGTAACACTCCCAACTCGGTCACGGTCAGATTAGAATTATGGAAACAATAGGATATGATAAAATGGATGAGAAGGGTTATACAATTACTCCAATGGCATTTTTACTTTTGATACCTGTAATAATATTTGCTGTAGCCTTTGGAAATATTGTGAACGAAATAAACCAGTATTCTACCATCACTATTGGCAGTGATGTTACTGGAGGTACTGTTTCATCCATTTATTCTGCTATAAAAAATGGTGCTGGTGATTCTGGAAGATATGCTGCCTATAATGCTAGTCGAAAAGTTATTGATGACCAGGCTTTTATGGATGATAGTAAATATTATGTTAGGCAGATAGTAACTGATCAACTAAACGCCCATGTCATTGATGCCTGCAGCAAACTATCAAGGGAAACAGGTAGAGAGATTTACATCAACAATGTTTTAATACCAACCAATACCACTAACACCACATTTGAGGATACATTTACTATCGATGATGTGGAAGTTACACAGGTTGATCCTTATGGTAATGGTAATCCATTTGGTTTTTATGTGGTGGTTAAGTCTGGTGTACCTATAAAAGTTGTACAAGAAGGCCAGGTTTACGAGGGAACTTTACCTGAAATAAGAGGATATGCTCCTATAATTGGTGTTGAAGATCCTTACATTTGGCTAAAAACTAGCTTCAGGAAGAGGGATGTTATTTATGAGTATCCTCATTATGAAAAAAATTATTTGGGTAATGTAGATTATAATTTTGATGATAATGTTACCGCTGCGGAAATACAATATCTTTTTGATTGTTTAAACGGAACTGACAACCCTCAAAATCAATCGCTTTTACCACAATATTTCCCAGATCCAAATGGACTCAACTTCTTTGAAAGATTACAGGGAGAACAAATCAGTGAAGAGAATAATGAAACCCGTATGAGTACATTTATTATAGGTAACCCCCTAAGTGATGTATATAACGGTCAAACAATCTCTGCCATAGATCATGAATATTTTGCAGGGGTTACGGGTTCTGGGATAACTATAAATGGATCAGTACCCTTTAATGATCCCACAGGTAAACCATTCTATCTTTCCCAAACTTACAAAAATTATTTTTCACTTTTGAGTAATTATGATATATGAAATTTAATTAGGTGAACGAGTTGGATCTTGATAAACAAGGGCAGGTAAGTGCAGAATTACTATTCATATCCCTTATAGTACTGGTTGTTATGGTGGGCATGCTCAACCTTATGAGTGGTGAAATAAACCAGACCAGCACTGGAGAGTTGGGAAAGGCCAGAGTTTTAGGTGAGAAAATGTCAGGGGCTATAAACGCAGTTTACACAGCTGGAAGTGGTTATTCAGCTAATTTCACCATTACAGCAGGTATAACTGCCCCAGAATCAACTATCCAAGTAAATGATACTAGTGATACTGTGGATGTTATTTATAACGGGAATAAAGTTAGCATTCATGTGATACCCAAAAACCTCACCAATTTTGAAACCAGCACGAGCAGTGATACCGATAAAATAATAACTATAAAAAACGATAAGGGTAAAATAACTTTCCAAGAAGTATAGCATTAAAAATATTGTATTAAATATTATCTAAGGGTTATAATATGGACATAGATCTAGGTGAAGGTTGGGAGAAAAAAGTATTGATTGTAGTGGCTGTGGTGGTTTTTATCCTGGTTGTATATGCCTATAACCCTTTCCGGTCCGAGGCAAATGTGACAAGTGCCAATGATTCTTACACACCTCCTGCATCTACACCTGTAAGCCCAGCACCAGTTTCTGATAATTCCACTAATACAACAAATTCCACAAGTAATAGTGGAAATAACTCATTCCTGATCACCGCAGAACAGGCCAAAAACATAGCATTAGGTGGTAATCCAGGTTATACTGCGGGGGAACCAATGCAGGGGACAATTGTTATTAACCAAACCACCATTGCTGTCTGGATAGTCCCTATTTCTAAATTTGGGCAACCTTCAAAAACTGTATACGTCGATGTGAACACCGGGAAAATAGTGAATGAAACTTGATGTACGGTGATCAAAAATATAAATATATAAATGAATTAATTCTATCTTATTGTTACTGCCTATAGAATACCGATGACCAAATCAGAGATGAAATCATGGAACCACTATTCGTAATAATAATGATCGTCCTTTTTTTCCTGCTTATGGCTTTTATATTTTCCACAGCGCTTCTTACACCACTTATTGGTAAAAAAAACTTTTTATTTGTGATTGGTTTAGGTTTTGTGGTGGGCTTAATTGGGGGAGCTTTTTTCATAGCTCCAGTTTATGATGATCTGCCCAGTATGGCCCGAAGTCTTTACATGACCACCACTGACCAACCAGAAATTATCACCATAAACATTTCCACAGACAGTGATGTCAACCAAGCCATAGCCAAAATTAAGGAAATCGATGGAGTTCAAAGTGTTGAAACTGGAGAAATAACCATAAAAACAACTTCCATAAGTGATGCTTGGAAGAGTAGTTTAGAGTCAAGGATTACCAATGCTAATAGTAACATTACTTCTGGGAGGGTGGTGTCCAGTGATACCATGATGGTTGAGGTTAAACCAGGAAGCGATCCCACCGATGTGATCAAGAAATTGGATAGCTGGATGCTGTTAGTCAGTGGCATAGACATCCGATACAGTATAGTACAAGTTAAACTTATTGTAGATGCATCCAAAGTCGATGAAGTAGTTGAGGACCTGCCTCAAGGTGAAGTGGTGGTAACTGAGATCAGTGGTCCAGTAGAAGCTGAAATCCAAGCTCTTAAAAACAGTTTACCTGAAAAAAATAACATCATTCTATTTTGCGGATTCCTTGGTGTCATTGTAGGTCTGGCTGGAATGTTCATTGACACCATTATGAGGGCTTTCACAGGTCTTAAAGACAGATTACGTAAAAAATAATCTTCATAAGAGATAATTAGTAATCTAATGCTTTTCAGGTTAGGGGGTTATTCCCCTATACCCTTCTATGTATCATTTACGTTAACTATTCATTTATGGGTAAATCTGAGGATTATAAAATTTTTGGTAAATTGAATAAGATTTTTTAGTGAATTTATATTTGTTAAGGATTTAATTAGTAAAGATTAATGGAATGATAATATGAAAGCAGCAGTATTATTTTCAGGTGGTAAAGACAGTACCATGGCTGCATATAAAGCTATGGAAAGTGGATGGGAAGTTAAATATCTTTTGTCCATGCATTCTGAGAATCCACATTCCTACATGTTCCATGTTCCCAATATCCATCTCACCCAACTCATTTCCCAAGCCATGGAAATACCTCTTATCGAGGCAAAAACCCCTGGTGAGAAGGAAGAAGAATTAAAAGACCTCAAAAATGCCCTATTAGAACTTAAAGAGAGGGGTGTTGATGCTATTTTCACAGGAGCCCTTGCCTCAGAGTACCAGAAATCACGTATTGATAACCTTTGTCAGGAGGTAGGATTGGAGTCTCATGCACCGTTATGGCACCAAGATCCTGAAGAGTACATGCGAGAGGTCATTGACCTGGGATTTGAAGT
>JAHKLQ010000015.1 GCA_020854975.1 Methanobacterium sp. | reverse complement strand
AGTTTCAACACTTTCCTCATCAACCACATCACATTGAACAGCAAGTGCTTTTCGTCCTGTTGATTCAATTTCTTCTGCCAGTGCCTCTAATCTTTCTTTTCTTCTGGCTAAAAGAGCAACATCAGCACCATATTGTGCATAAGCCATTGCTGCGTCTGCTCCAAGACCACCGGAAGCACCGGTTACCACTGCCACTTTTCCATTTAAATCACAATAATTCTCCATTCAATCCCTCCTGTTAGATATCTTCCTGATTGAATCCTTCAAATTGACTCGGTCGAATTCATTTTACATTAATTATCATTATAATATTTAAACATAGCGATTGCTCCGTTTATAATGGTAAAATACAGGTTGAAAATATAAAAAGAGTAAAAAATGAATAGGATTTGAAAAATGAAAAATTAAACCAGTTAATCAAAAAATGATGTTAACT
This sequence comes from Methanobacterium sp., assembly GCA_020854975.1. Taxonomy (GTDB): domain Archaea; phylum Methanobacteriota; class Methanobacteria; order Methanobacteriales; family Methanobacteriaceae; genus Methanobacterium; species Methanobacterium ferruginis. The sequence goes on along the minus strand of JAHKLQ010000015.1, from coordinate 6,220 downwards.
AAGCAAATGGATCAAATTTCCAGCTTTATCAAAGAGTTATAAACTAAAACTCAAATTAGTTTAAGAAGTAAGATACTGATGGAAAGAATGATGATAGGTGGGTGGTGAGAAAATGGTAGTGCCCCCTTGCTTTGAGGTTGAAAATTACCCCGGTACTTCTGGAGACTTAACAGTCTTTTTCAGCCTCTACCGATGAAAAACAGGGATGAGAATCACCCAGGTACTTTCTGGAGGTAGTTTAAAGATTATTATCTTAGATGAACCTACAATTCACCTTGATGCCTATCACAAGCAGGAGTTGGCTGATTTATTTAAGAAGATGTCCATAATTCAAGATGATCATTGCCATTAATGGACTGACCTGGAAGAGGTTAAAGCCAACATTCTATAGGATTGAAAAAGAGAAAAGTAATTTTTTTTGGTAGAATCCTGAATAAATCTTTATTTTATATTCCTTTATATTTTATCAGCAGAATAGATATTTATATCTAATTCTTCAGCTAAAATATCTTTAATAGCCACACCAAATGCTTTAAAGTGTTCAGTTTGCATATGTGACTCTAAAACTTCTGGATTTTCCCATTGTTCCAGCATCAATAAAACGTTTTTATCTTCTGTGCTTGCATATAGCTGATAACTGATACAACCGGGTTCTAAACGAGTGGATTCAATCAGATCTTTTGATTTTTCAATGACGGCATCCCTCTGACCAGGTTTAGCAGTAATGGTTGCTGTTACCATAATCATCATATTCCTCCTTTATTTATCCATAAATGAGATCATCCCATATAAACATAGCGATTGCTCGGTTTGCAATGATCCTCTCAATATCCTAAAATATAAAAAGGTTGAGATCATTTTGAAAAAGATCTTTGAAGGGATCCCAATCCTTTTAGCTTGTTGTAGAACTCTTCCATAGTTTTCTGGAATTTTTCACCTTCAGATGCAGATATCCATTCGAATCTGAACCTTTCTTCATCAATTCCAAATTCAGGAAGCAGGTCTTCAACAAATTTAGCCCGCCTTCGCCACTTATAATTCCCAGCATCATAATGACAGTCTCCAATGTGGCATCCACCTACGAAAACTCCGTCAGCTCCTTCTTTGAATGCTTTTAGTACCATAGACGGATTGATCCTTCCTGAACACATGACCCGTATAATTCTTACATTGGGAGGGTACTGCATCCTTGCTGTTCCAGCAGTGTCTGCTCCCCCGTAACAACACCAGTTACAACAAAATCCAATAATCTTAGGCTCCTTTTCAGACATATTACATCACCTACCATTTTTAGTGAAAAAATTGTTATCACATTACTTATTCCATGAGAAGATTGATACCTCTCTTACCTAATGAAATTGTTTGACATTCATTCTTTTTCAGGGCTGAAGAGCGGTGGTAATTCTTCGCTCATTCCTGCTATGAACCCTGTCTGTTCCCGGTATTTTTTCTGCATCCTATGGTAAATACGGGCCACCGGGATTTCCATAGGACACACATCCTCACACTGCCCACAGTTCACGCAACTGAAACTCATGTGAGAAAGTCTAACTCCCTGGAAAGTGAGGGGATCTGGTGCTGTCTCTCCTGAATCTGAATAGTATTCTCTTTCCAAATCACATTCTCTGCAGTAACACAGGGGACAAACATCCCGACAGGCATAACACTCAATGCACCGGTTCCAATATTCATCCCAGTTTTCCAGGGAAGGATATTCCTCTTCCAAATATTTATCCTGGAATTTCCGGGCCATTTTAATCATAACACCCTCAATTTTCTCCCGGATGTTCACAAGCTTTTCAGGTGGGGTTTTAACCTCTAAATATCCATTTTTATGTGCATTTTCAACTATTTCTCTTCCTTTTTCAGTGACTATTTCTATAAATGTCCATCCTGGTTCTGCACCCCAGTTTCCACAGGCTATATCTGCGTTTCGGGGGATCATTAACTCGCATCTTTGACAGTTCACGCGCCTTCCATACCCTTTTTCTTCCAGTTCATCAATTTCTATGGATTTATGACTTCCATCAGCAAGTTCTATGATGAATTTACCTTTGTCGATCTCTTCTTTGACCACATCATCTGGATCAACTTCGTAAAATAATTCTATCATCTTCAGGGCAGTTATGGGTAGAACAGTTCCTCCACAGTTTAAACCGACCTTATAAATTTTATCACTGTCTATTTGGTGCCTTTTTTCCAGTTCCTTAATTGCCATGGCATCACAGGGCTTAACCGCCACAGCCAAGTTCATATCCTGCAGATATTTTCTTATCAGATCTCCGAACATGGTGGGAGCACAGTGTAAAGACCCACAGGTTTGCACTAAATCTTTTGAATCTTCGATAAGAGTGGGGACTCCATCGTAAATATCTTCTCCATGGCTCAGGTTTAAAACTCCATCAACCAGGTTGCTGTCAAGGAGGTATTGAAAAATGGAACTGACAGCTCCACCACATTCTCCCTTCTTTAACAGATCCTCATCTTTGGCTCGGGCGAGTAAATAATTAGAATCCATAAACATCACCTATTATAAGTCTATCTCCATCTTTTCTGCAATTTTCATAATGATTGTGGCATCGTCCATGGCTTCACCCGGTGGAGGAAGTATTTGCTGGACTTTTTGAGTGTTACCAGTTATGTTAGTGAAAGATCCGGTCTTCTCCACCCAACAAGCAGAGGGAAACACAACATCAGATAATAATGCTGTCTGGTTAAGAGTGGTGCTTTGTGTGATTAGAAAATCCACCTTTTTTAGAGTTTCTCCCAGTTGTGATGCCAGATCATCACCCACTATATACAATAAATTCATCCCATTTATCATGGTCTTCAATTCATCCTCACTTAGAGGAGGGAGAATGTTCATGGCTCCCCTGGAGTTGCATTCTTTCATGATGGGGATTATTTTAGAATTAGATTTGGCGGCCATTTGATGGAATTCTTCCAATTCCTCTTTATTGTCTAATTTGCTAACCAATATCAGGGATGATTCATTTAATTTAGTCTGAATTTTTTCGGCTTCATCATCTAAAAATTGCCTAATGGACTCCGTTTGGATGTATTGATCCGAGATCATGCCCGTAGTTGTCTTTTGAGGGTAGTCTATGGTGATTATTTCCGCACCATTCTCTTTGGCTAGGATGATCTTTCTTCCTATTAGAGGATATTCTTTCAAAACGTTTCCTGTTATTAAGATAAACTGGGAGTTTTCCACATCATTGAGATTTCCTGTTTCAAAATCAAAGTTAGGAAAGTTCCCGGCAGGGTATCCAATGTTTTCTGCACCTAATGAAGTGGCGAATTTTTTCAGGATTTCACATTCTTCGTTGGTGCAATTCCCGGAGCCAATGATCCCTATTTCTTCAGGTTCATATGATTTTATCTTGGAAACAGCCAAATTTAGAGATTCATCCCAATTCGACCCCACCAGACTAGTTTTTTTTATATGAGGATTTAACAACCGTTTTTCTTCAGTTATCATCCCGTAGCATTCTCTTCCTTTTTTACAGCTCTTACCTTCGTTTATTGGGTATCTTTTGTAGGGGTAAGTGCCTACTGCTTCCTGTTTTTGGGTTATGAGATTTATTCCACAACCTACACTACAGGAAGGACATATTGTGTGGGTTAATTTCATCAATTCTAACACCTTTATCTTAAATTATTCGTAAAACTATTTATCTTCCGGTTATTTGACATATAGTGCATATTTTTCCTTCAGCATCCTTTATCCAGAGTTATTCTTGGAGTGTTGACCAGATGAGCTTCAGGTACAGGGTCTATTTGAATGCTAATGTCTTTAGTTGCATTTACCATACTTACCAGGGTTTCCATGCCCAGATCTAGAATCAATGAAGATAATTCACCGGATCGTTTCTCCAGATCTACTTTAGGATCTTCACACTCGATTAACCCCTGAATTGCAAAATTAAGGGGTAATTCACCAATAGTTGTCAGAACACAGATATATTCTAAAGTTTTTTCATCAATTTTTACGAAATCAATATTCCAGTTCACATTCAAATCTAAATCACAGTTCTTAGGATTTTTATCAGGCCTAACCATTTTGATTTTATTCACATGTACATTCACATCCTTGCTACTCACAACATTCATTTCTATGTTACCTCCAGTAGTTTCTCCTAGCTCCAGTTATAGCCCATTCCCGACTTATTGAATCTAAACATGTAGGTCATCATATATAAACATACCGAATGCTCTGTTTGTAATTATTAATTATTATAATTTTATAAGTTTATTTATACTATTTACTTTTCTATGCATCATCCTTGCTTTAAATAATTAAAAAATCGTATTTTATATGTTTTATGGGATTCAATTAATTTAAAAAGCCGTAATTCAAAATTAAATGGACCTACATCATCTTTGCTATATTCTTAAATTGAGCGTAGAACAAAAATATTCAAAACGAGCTAATAAAATTTTTTTAAAATTCAAATAAAATTAATTAGTAAAATACTAACTGAACATTGTCGGAACTTGAATTCCATTGTTGTGGGATAAAAATATAACTGGTTTGAATTATGGATAATACGCAACGTATAACTGTTTTTTGAGAATTAGATAAAAAATATTAAAAATTAGAAAATAGGAAGATAATTAGAAAATAGGAAGATTTGCAAATTTTGTGGAATTTACTTTGCAATGCAATCCCAATGATAATCCACATTAGAGATTATTCTTTTTTCTAACGATATTTCAGGCATAGCTACCCACATAATGACTGCTCCCACCATGGAAGTTTGAATAATTGTTGCAAGTTCAGAAGAATCAATATCAGACCTGATTATGCCTTGGGTTACCCCTTCATCAATTGTTTCTTTAATAAAGTTTAACAAGTTATGATAGTACTCGGTATAGTATTCACCTATCACCTCATATTTCTGTACACCTTCCATCAATAGTAGGTGTACCGTTCTATAATCTACCCTTTCAGAACTTTCACCGGATGGTGCGGCTTCGGCAATAGGTACACATTCTCTCCACATGGATAAAATCACGGATTCTAGTTTTTCTTTAGGTGTGCCTTCAGAATTTCTAACATACTCTATGGTGGAATTAAAATAATCAAATATGTATTTTTTTATAACTTCAACCAGTAGAGTATCTTTACTATCAAAGTGATAGTAAAAGCCACCCGTAGTAATGTCTGCTGCTTTTATAATGTCACTTAAAGAAACATCAACAATTCCCTTTTTTAAAAATAGTTTGAAAGTTGTTTCCATGATTCTAGACTTCGTACTCATTATTTCAACTTCTTCTAATTTTTCTCTAAGACTATGACTAATTTGAATTTATAGCTTAACTAAATGAGGATTTAAGAGATTTATCGTCTTGTTGGTTCATTATACAAATCTTACAATAATCCTGAATATGAACTTCAATAGGTCACTCAATAATCTTATGATATATTAAAGTGATTTTAGAAGTTAAAAACTTTTCTTGCAGATGATTTTTGTTAAGTTAATGGTAAACATCTTACACAGATGAAAACTACCACAAACGAACCACGCTCGAAAAGGGAAAAAATAAACGAAAACATAATGATTCCTCAACTATGCAAACTAAAAATGCAATAATGGACTGAAAACCTGAAAAATCCCCACCCTTAACTTCATACAATCTAAAAAAAATCCCCAACCCTAACTTATACAATCCCAAAAGTAAAAGTTTATTAGCCCATCTACTGAATAATATAGATATGATTACTATCTACTAAACCCAGTTTGTGATCTTGATTATTCACATTTAACTATTAATCCATTCACATATGGGCGTTAAAAATATAAAATTAGATGAGAATTATGGACACAAAATCTAGAATTTTGGAAACAGCTTTTAAACTTTTTTTAAAAAACGGATTTGCTGATGTTTCATTGAACGAAATAATAAGAGAATCTGACATTACTACGGGGGGATTTTACTATCACTTTGATAGTAAAGATACTCTACTTGTCGAAGTTATTAAAAGGTACATATTTAACTATTTTAGTTCAACCTTAGAACAAATTAGAGATTTTGAAGGCACTCCTGAAGAAAAGTTTAGAACTGTGATATTAAATATTGTAGGTGATGATTCCACCATCAATGAGACCACTCAACTGGTGGAAAGTGCTGAAAAAATAGATTACCGAGTTTTACATTTGTTATTGTTTGAAGGCGTCCAAAAATATGATATAATAGCTGAACATTACACAGAATT
>JAHKLQ010000024.1 GCA_020854975.1 Methanobacterium sp. | reverse complement strand
AGGATGTGGGTTCTGTTATTGGTATATTGCTGGTGGTCCAGGTTTTAACGGTCATGGTGTTGGGTAGTTGTCCGTTGTTTTTGTAACTGGTTAACACACGACTGTAAAGATATACCTGAGATTGATAACTGATCTCTCCTAAGCCAATTATACCATAAGGTGGGGCCTGACTGCTTTCTGCGATGTATTGTGCTATTCTGTTGGCAAAGTCCACATAAGTACCCGTAGTCAACGCCCCAGTTTTCAGATTTTCGTAACTGGTACTGGGTAAAGTGTAGCTACCTACTGTTATGGAAGTAGCTGTGGATTGTCCGTTGTTAAGTGCTACGGTAGCTTTTGTGGCTAGATATAGGAATTGTGCCATGTTTATGTTGTGTGTGCCTATGGTAATGGTGGTTGGTAGTTTTTTGTTGGTTTCAATGTAATTTTTGACTATTTCTGATGCTTCAAGAATTTCTTCAATGGTTAAACTAACTGGAATAGTGATAACCGGATAGCTACTGATTAACCCATACCTGAAAAGAGCATATCCCGATGAACCATTATCAACAGCAGTCTGCACATCTGTGGTCAATTCACTGCTGGATAAAGGAGTGGTGTTGCTATCTGATTCATAGGTTTGCACTGCAGTTATCACAGGTACTGTGGAGTGACTGACAATGTAGGAAGTAACAGTGCCGATCCAACTGGAATCTTCACCATAATTTCCTTTGTAGACCATTGGAATCAAACAATCCACATACTGAGACAATTGCTCATAGCTTTGACCATAGTAATACGTGTTTACAGAACATTCAGGCATTACAGCAATTCCTAGATAGATGTAACTTCCTTTTGTCCCACCAATAGTATCAAGCATGCTACGCACATCACTCACAAAGTTAGTGATGATGGCAGTTGCCTCTTCTTCAGTGGGATGTTTGTAAGCAGTTCCAGGATACCGACAGTAATCCAAAAGAACTCCACTGATACCATAAGTTGAAGCTATGCTGTCAATTTCATCTTTCAACCATTCTCGAGAATCTTCTCCATTTATAGTTGATTCTCCAGCTATGAGCCAGTTTCCATCACTGTCCACAAAACATGGGATCCATGCCCAAACACGGATTCCAGTTCCACTAAATTTTTCAATGAAACTTTGAATGACAGCTATGTTAGTTCGGGGAACATAAACATAGACATCGGTAATTCCTGCATTTACTAATGATGTGGGATTGATAGTGCTCAATGAGGTTGACCATACAAAAAGAGACTCCACATTATCTAGAGTTTCGCCTGTACTCGCATCACCGGCTGCACCAGACTCACTGCTAGTGCTGGTAACATTATCTGTTGTATTATCTGTTGTGTCACTGTTATCCGTGCTGTTTTCTGTTACGTTGACGGTGGTGTTTTCAGTGCTGATATTCTCAATTGTGGTTGTTTCCTCTGTAAAAGAGGTCAATTCAGTATCATTAATTGAGGTTATGTTGTTGCTGATGTTACTAGTGTTTCCGTCGGTGGCGTATGTGCCATTGACGCTTAACAGTGCTACAAAACATAATAAAAGCACTGCTAAAGACAATTTTCGCTTAATTTTATCGCCTCCGTGTCCAAAATGATCCTATGAAAATCTGTTTTGATCATTTGATCATAAATTCCATGGAAATCGCCGTATGCTATCCTTTTGGAATTATTTGGACATCTATTTAATTCAAAATTGCATTATATATAAAATTTGTGATTCAAAAACAACAAACAAACCATCTAAGAGTTGGTTTTTCTTATTAGAACTTCTTTAAAAAGGATTAAATTTGCCTTATTCTGATATCTCCTCTGCACGGGTCATTTTTAAAATTAAACTTCAATTAAAACCTTTTATTTTATAATAAACTCTATAAAATATTATTTCAATGTCTTCATGACATCTATATTAATAAAAGCGATAATCCATCTGAATTTAGGGTGAACCAATCTTATATCATTGTTCACAGCTTTCACAAGTTATACTAGGGGAAATAATCACCAAACAGGAGCATATTATTGGTGGAATTCATCCCTTTAAAAATGAGGCTGGAGAAAAACAGGATTTCTGTGTTTTTATATCTATGAAAATGTTATTATATGATTTTAATTTTTAATCAGGCTTTTAAATGAGTTAAAACTTAGCATAACTTTAAACCAGAATCGTTAACAAGTTTTACGATATAATTAGAGTAATAAGTTTTAGATGAAATCCAACTCAAAACAAATAAAAAACTGGTAGCATTGGTAATAGTATATAATATGAATCATGTAAATTATATAAAGAATTTTAAATAGTTTAACTGTATAATGATCTGAAGTATAAGTAGAATAAAAATTTTCTATTGCTTGGGATAGTGGACATAATAAAATATGGGATGAGATAATAATAATGTCGAAAAAATAATTATAAAACGCATTGATCATTTTATATATTATAGTTCCATAGAAATATTGTAGAACACTAATCTTGCTGATCTATTTTAACTCATTATGCTATGATAGAGTCTAACAGATTTATTATAAAATTACAGAATAAACTTTGATATGGAGGATTAGATATGGTTAGAGCATACACTAGAAAAGATTACATACGTAAAATTCCTGGTTCCAGAATTGTTCAATATGACATGGGAAATCTCTCAGCAGAATTCCCTTTAACAGTTAGTCTGGCTCTTAAAGAAAAAGCCCAGCTCTCTCACAATGCCCTGGAAGCTGCCAGGATAGCTACCAACCGATACATGCAACGAAAATCAGGTAGGATGGGTTACCACTTGAAGATAAGGGTTTATCCTCATCACATTGTCCGAGAAAACCCCATGGCTACCGGTGCCGGTGCAGACCGTGTGCAGGATGGTATGAGGAAAGCTTTTGGAAAGCCAGTAAGCTCCGTGGCACTGGTGAAAGCTAACCAGAAAGTTTTAACTATAAAAACCAATAAAAAGAATTTCAAAGATGCTAAAGAAGCACTTAGAAGAGCTGCTATGAAGTTCCCAGTCCATTGCAAAATAATTATTGATGAAGGGGCAGAATTAGTTAAATAAATAATAAAAATCATTAAATCCTGATAAATCCTAAGTGGTGTAAAGCATGGAGTATGTCGAATTTTTCGAGGAATTAAAAAAGGAAGATGTGGACATAGCTGGTGGAAAAGGAGCTAACCTGGGAGAACTTACCCAAGCCGGAATACCGGTACCCCCGGGATTTGTGATAACTTCTGCCACCTACCAAAAATTTATGGATGAAACTGGAATCACCCAGGAAATAATGGACATTCTTGATGCACTGGATATTAACAACAACAAAAAACTTCAGGAATCCGCCCGAAAAATAAAAAAAATAATCACCAACACAGAAATACCTGACGAAATCACCAGCCTTATTATTGAAGCATACAATGCACTTTGTCACCGCATAGGAAAAGAAAACGCCTTTGTAGCTGTGAGATCCTCAGCCACAGCAGAGGATCTGCCTGAAGCATCATTCGCTGGCCAGCAGGACACTTATCTTAATGTGAAAGGTCCTGAAGACATAATAAAATATGTCAGAAAATGTTGGGCTTCCTTATTTGAAGCTAGAGCCATATTCTATAGGGAAGAAAACAACTTCGACCACTCCAAAGTATACATTGCCGTAGTGGTTCAGGAAATGGTAGAAGCTGAGAAGGCAGGAGTAATGTTCACGGTCCACCCCTCCACAGGGGAAGAAAAAATCTTAATTGAAGGCGCATGGGGCCTGGGAGAAGGAGTGGTATCAGGAACTGTAACTCCGGACACCTACTGGATGGATAAGGCCACCGGGGAAATTCTCCAAAAACAGATCAGTGAGAAAAAAACCATGTTCCAGAAGAAGTCAGAAGACGGTCATACAGTGCAGATACCAGTCCCTGATGATCTTAAAAACAAACAGGTTTTAAATGAAGATGAACTAATCCAACTGGCAGAACTGGGAAAGAAAATTCAGGAACACTACCAGTTTCCACAGGACACAGAATGGGCCATTGAAAATGGAAAAATATTCATGTTACAGTCCCGACCAGTAACCACCCTAGACATGGGCACTGCAGAAGGAGAAACTGTGGAAGAAGGTGACAGGATTGTAATAACCAAAGGATTAGGGGCAAGTCCAGGAATGGCAGCAGGAACAGTTAAAATAGTAAAAGATACCGATGAACTGGATAAAGTCCAAGAAGGAGACATCCTGGTTACAGTGATGACCACCCCCGATATGGTGCCAGCCATGAAACGGGCCAATGGAATCATCACCGATGAAGGTGGTGTAACCTGTCACGCAGCCATTGTATCCCGTGAACTCGGTATACCCTGTGTCGTAGGAACTGGAGATGCCACATCCATATTACCAGAAAACAGTCAGGTGACCCTGGATGGTAACAAGGGAATAGTCTGGGAAGGATTACTGGTAGAAACAGCTAAAAAACAGGAAACTACTCCAGAACAAGCCAACATAGTATTACAAGCCCCACTAACCGTTACTGAAGTTAAAGTTAATGTAAGTATGGCTGAAGCAGCCCAAAAAGCAGCTGCCACTGGTGCTGATGGTGTGGGACTTCTAAGAACCGAACACATGATGCTCACCACAGGAGTACATCCTAAAAAGTACATCCTGGAAGGTAGAGAATCAGAACTGGTGAAAGTGCTGGTGGAAAACGTTCTGAAAGTGGCTGATGCTTTCTACCCCAAAACAGTATGGTACCGAACCCTGGACGCACCCACTGATGAATTCCAATCCTTAGACGGTGGAGAAGACGAACCATACGAACACAACCCTATGTTGGGCTGGAGAGGAATACGTCGAGAACTAGACGAACCAGAAATCTTACTAGCTGAGTTTAAAGCCATTAAAAAACTCCATGAACAGGGATACACCAACATTGGAATCATGTTACCACTATTACAGCACCCTTCTGAGCTTAAGGAAGCTAAAAAAATAGCCAGAAAGGCAGGACTCAAACCCCAGGAAAACATTGAGTTCGGAATGATGGTGGAAACACCAGCAGCTGCCCTAACTATCGAAGACTTCATTGCCGAGGGTCTTGATTTTGTGAGCTTCGGAACCAACGACCTCACCCAGTACACCCTGGCCATCGACCGAAATAATGAAAACGTGGCTGATCTTTATACAGAAAGCCATCCTGCAGTATTGAAACTCATTGAAAGGGTTATTGTGGAGTGTAACAAGGTAGGAGTGAAAACCAGCATCTGCGGACAGGCTGGAAGCATACCTGCTATTGTGGAAAAACTAGTAGAACTGGGAATAACTTCTGTATCAGCCAACACCGATGCTGTACCTGCAGTACGTGAAACTGTGGCTAGAGTAGAGAAAAAATTACTCCTCAAAGCCGCCCGGAAGATGATGCAGGAATAAAATCAATATTTTTTTATTTAAAAAACCCTTTACTTTTTTCAAAATACATTTAATATTTATTTTTAAGGGATGAAAAATGGAAGACAAGGGAATACCCAAAGAGCAAATATACCAACTGCTTCGCAAGTACAAGGAAAAGGATCTCACTCATCGTTCAGGTAGAATACTCGGATCCATGTGCACCTGCCCCCATCCTGTGGGAATTAAAGCATATTACATGTTTCTAGAGTCAAACCTGGGAGATCCAGGACTATTTCCCGGAACAAAAGCCCTGGAAAATGAAGTAATCGCCATGCTAGGCGAAATATTGGGAAAAAGGGATGTTTATGGGCATATCATAACCGGTGGTACAGAAGCTAACCTCATGGCCATGCGAGCAGCCCGTAATTTAAGCAAAGTGAAACATCCGGAGATTATAGTCCCTAAATCTGCCCATTTCTCCTTTAAAAAGGCAGCTGATATGTTATGTCTGAATTTGAAGATGGCAGATCTGGATGAAGAGTATCGGATGGACATCTCATCAGTTGAAGATCTGATCTCCAATAAAACCGTGGCTATCGTGGGAGTGGCAGGAACCACAGAACTGGGTAAAATAGACCCAATAGAAGAACTCTCCAGAATCTGTCTGGAAAAAGACATCTATTTCCATGTGGATGCTGCTTTTGGAGGTTACAGCATACCTTTCCTGAAAGAAGCAGGATACAAATTGCCAGAATTCGATTTCAGCCTCCCTGGAGTTTCATCCATGACTATTGACCCACATAAAATGGGTCTTGCCCCTATACCTACTGGTGGTATTCTTTTCCGTGAATGCAAGTACTTAGAGGCCATAGCTGTTGAAACACCATACCTCACCGAGGATCTGCAGTCCACAGTAGTGGGTACCAGAACTGGAGCAGCCACCGCTGCCACATGGGCCCTGTTAAAACATCTGGGCAGGGAAGGTTACCGAGAAATTGCCAAAAAATGCATGGAAATAACATCCATTCTGGCAGAAGGTGTTCAAAAAGCTGGTTTTGAACTTATAACCCAACCAGAACTTAATATTGTAGCTTTTCGTTCTTCTAAAATTTCAGTTGAAGAAATAGCCAGACGTCTTAAAGAAAAAGGTTGGGCAGTTTCATTAGCATCGTATCCACGGGCTATCAGGATTATTGTTATGCCACACCTGAAACTGGAACATGTTGAAGCATTTATTGAGGATTTAAATCGGATCTAGTCTTTATTGGGGATTTAAATAGGACTTAGTTTTTATAGGGGATTTAAATAGGACTTAGTTTTTATAGGGGATTTAAATAGGACTTAGTCTTTATTGGGGATTTAAATTAGATTTCTCCCTGTGATAAAATCTTAATCCCAAACATCAATTCTTTTTTAAAATGAGAAAATCATTAGTTTATCTATTTTTTTTGGTTAATAGGTCTCAGTTAATCTAATTTTCAGGGTTATATAATCTATATTATGTTATAGTACCGTAAAAAGGCCAACATCTGGCTTAAAGACACATCATTACTTCCTGATGCCACTGTATTATGAGCAGAAAGAACTTCACAGGTTACAGCAGGAATACCTGCCAGGTTACAAACATCTTCCAAAGCCCCGGGATAATCTACTCCTGCTTGATATGAACTTATTAATGCGCATCCAGTCTGTGCACTAATATATGATGCAATATTATGGCTTTCATAGGTGGGATGCTTACAACATAAAATAGCATTTTGACCAGGAACCCCACCAGGTTGAGTTGAATGGAAATCTCCTATAGCATTAACATTAAGTGATAAAGCCAGGTTCACTATCTGATTCGTGGGAGTTCCAGGAATATTAGCTACACTATTAGGATTCTGTCCCTGCCAGTAACGTGAACTTGTAGCAGTATCATATGGTATGGCAAAGGGTATAACATAGACAGTACCCTTAATGGAATTACCATTCAGATAATTTATTAACTGAATAGCAGCTATGGGTGCTGGAAGTTCATTTCCATGAACTCCGGCAACAATTAACACTTTAGGACCGCTACCATCACCAAAAGTAAGCATAGGTGTTCCACTAAGTGCTGCCGAAACCACACTACTAGTTGATTCTGTTTTAGGAATATATGCATTTATTAAATAATTACTGGTCACATCTCCACCAGTTCCACCAATAACCATATCAATCTTAAAAGAATTGGTTACAATATACCAAGGCTTTATATCAACAGAATCCGGCAGACTCAACTCTTCTTTGTATATGTTCATTACCCTACTGAAAAGATAGACCTGAGACTGGTAACAGATTTCCCCTAAACCGGTTATACCATAAGCAGGGGCTTGCTGGTTGTCATCCATGTAGCTCGCTATTCTCTGGGCAAAATCTACATATTCTGTAAGACTCAGACTTCCACTGGACATTTGTTCATGGGTGTATGAGGGTTTGGAAAATTCCTCCAGAATAATCGGTTGGCTAATATGATTATCTATTTGCCATACACTCATGGTTAAAAGGTATAAGAACTGAGAAATATTCACAGTGACTCCTGCAACCTCAGCAGATTCAGGAAGATACTTATATATTTCAACATTATTTTTCACATGAGTAGCAGTTTCAGCCACTTCATCCACAGTGAACTGAACATTAATACCAGTAGTAGGTATATTATCATTGCTCCAGGGAGTAACGGCAATATTGAATGGTAAATTGCCACTAGAATTATAATAATCAAGGATACGAGTGTAAAGATAAATTTGGGATTGATAACTGATCTGCCCCAACCCAATCCATCCATAGGACGGAGCTTGATGATTGTCATTCATATGGTCTGCTATTCTCTGGGCGAAGTCTGTGTAAGTGGATTGGCTTATGATACCACTATTTAATTGTTCTAGACTGTTGGATGGTGATTCATCGGTTTGTAGTGGTATGGGTGTGTTGTCGTTGTTTTTTATTTGTATGGTGGCTTGTACAGCTAAGTGGAGGTATTGTGCGGTGTAGATGGTGATTCCGTTTACAGTGACTGTGTTGGGTATGTTT
>JAHKLQ010000077.1 GCA_020854975.1 Methanobacterium sp. | reverse complement strand
GTATTCATGTTTTAACTGTGCAATAAGAAGAGGTCTAGGTTAAGGCGTAAATGTATTTTTATTGTTAAGAAGTGATATTTATGAACATTTTTGAGGAATTAGGCGAAAAAAATTCGGTGTTTAAATATAAGAAATTTTTGGATCATAGATTTTTACCTGATAACCTCCCCCACCGTGAAGATCAAATTAAATCAGTGGCAAAATATTGGGTTGAGGCTTTAAAAAATGTCACACCTCCCGATGTAACAATTTATGGGAAGACCGGCACTGGGAAAACTGCAGTAGCTAAATTTGCTAAAAAACAGTTGGATCAGGTTTCCAAGGAAAAAAATGTCAATGTTCGAGTTGAATATATCCGGTGCACAGATTTTACCACTGAATATCAAGTAATTGCTCGTTTATGCCAACAAATGGGTCAGGATGTTCCATACCGTGGTTGGACTAAAGCAGAAGTTATTAATGCATTTCGTAATCTTTTTAAAAAGAATGTTTTTGGTAATGATTTGGTTTTGATTATTATACTTGATGAAATAGACATTCTTTTGAAAAACGATGGTGATGGTCTTTTATACACTCTTACCCGTACTGATAATGTTTCTATTGCATCTATCAGTAACTTTGTTGATTTCAAACAGTTTATTAAACCCCGTGTGCGCAGCAGTTTACGGGATAGAGAAATTGTTTTCCCCCCATATAATGCACAGCAACTGGTGGATATATTAAATGAGCGTTCACAATTATCTTTCAATAACGGAGTTCTCCATGAAGAAGTGATACCACTTTGTGCTGCACTTGCAGCGAAAGAAGAAGGTGATGCTAGGTATGCTTTAGATTTGCTACGTACATCTGGGGAGTTAGCTGATGAAAAAGGAACGGAAATGGTTTTTGAAGAATATGTGCGAGAAGCCAAGGATCAAATAGAGCATAATAAAGTCACTGATATTGTAATGACTTTACCCAGCCAGCAGCAGAAGGTCCTGGAATCACTGGTATTTTTAACCAAACGTAAAGAAGAAATCACCTCTGGAAGACTCTATGATGTGTATAAAGATATAACTAAAGGAGATTCTGTTTCATACAGAAGAATTTTCGATTTCATAAACGAACTTGAAATGTTAGGACTCATATCAACAAAAACAGTGTCTAGGGGTAGGGGTAAAGGAAGAACTAATCTTATTACTCTTCAGTGTGATATGGAACTCTTGGAAGATGCCATGTGGAGTGGTTAACATCCACTTCATCCGATTATAAAAATTGAATTGATAACAATTCTAAAATAGTTTCTCAAATATAATCATAATTCCTAAAATTGGGTGAAGTTAAAATAATTTTAATATTTTAATATTCATTTTTTCTTGAATTATTTCTGTAATATATAATATTTTTTTAAACAAATATTCATCTCTATTTAATTTTCTATTTTTAAACATAATTTCTATTTAATAATAGATTCTAATAGTGCCATACGCACAGGAACTCCATAAAATGCCTGTTGAAAGTATTTTCCATAAGATGTGTTATCCACATCATGGGATATTTCATCTACCCGTGGTAAAGGATGCATTACTATAGCTTCACTTCCCCTGAGAAGTTGTGAATTAATGGTGTAAGCACCTTTAATCTTTAAATATTCTTGGGGGTCTGGGAATCTTTCTTTCTGGATTCTGGTCACATATAAAACATCTGCGTAAGCAAGCACATCTTGTATGTCTTCGGTTTCCTGTATACTGGCACCTGCACTGGCCAGATCATGTAGGACTTCTCTGGGCATTTTAAGTTCTGGTGGTGATACAAAGCTCATTTTAGCTCCGAACATGGCCAATGCATATGAAAGGGAATGCACTGTCCTTCCATATTTCAAGTCTCCTATCAATGCCACATGTAATTCTTCGATATCACCCAGGATCCTTTTCATGGTGTAAAGATCCAGTAGGGTCTGGGTAGGATGCTGCCCTGCTCCATCACCAGCATTAACCACAGGAACATCCACTATTTCTGACACATAACGTGCTGTTCCTTCCATATTATGGCGAAGTATCATGGCATCAGTGTATTCTGAAACTATGCGGACGGTGTCAGTTAAATTTTCACCTTTAGTAACTGAACTGGTCCCGGCTTCAGCGAAACCAACAGTACTTCCACCCAATCGTTTCATGGCAGTTTCAAATGATAAGCGGGTTCTGGTGGAAACTTCGTAAAATAACATTCCCAGAATGTTCCCTGAAAGTGCATTAGATTTTTCTTGAGAACGAGCAATGGGTTCCATTTCCTCTGCTAATTGCAAAATATATTCAATATCACCTTTGCTGAAGTCTTTAATGGAGATAATATTCTTTAAATTAAAACCCATACTAATTCACCACATATTGTTTTATATGCTTATATCCACTTTAAACTCTTATATCTTTAATAACATTATATTTTCTAATTATTTGTTTAAGATTACAACTGTTAACCCTAACATATCCATCTAAATTTTCCTTCCAAAAGTTAAATACCCTGTATGGCCTGTCATCCGTGTTTTAGGACGCACACCTTTATCTTTAACTTCCATTTCACGTACCAAACATTCTAAACTCTTCAAATCAGAAAAATCACGTTTTTTAAGGATCCTGGTGAAGAGTTTCACCTGGTCTACATAAGGGGTATAGGCAACTAAAAATCCTCCATTTTTAAGAGCAGCTCTGGCATGTTCCACCATTTCCCATGGCTTGGGCAGATCTAAAAATACCAGATCCAATTTTTCTTCACTAATACCTTCCTCCACATCCTGACATTTTAAGGTTACATTCTCAAGACCAAATCCTTTAATATTTTTATCTGCCACCTGGGCAAAGTCTTCCCTTAATTCATAAGAGTAAACATGACCTGTTTCTCCCACCAGGTTTCCCAGGAATATGGTGGTTGCACCGGCACCTGTTCCAGCTTCCACCACCCGCTGACCACATCCCAGTCCAGTGTAAGCAGCCATAACACCCAGATCTTTAGGAAGAATTATAGAGCACCTGCGGTCCATGAGTTCAACATAATCATTGACATTAGCTTCTAACACCCTAAATTCCCGGCCTAAATGTGTTTTTAAGACATCTCCAGAATGACTGTTTTCAATTTCCTCTTTTTTAATATAACCCTGATCGGTGTGCAGGTCATCAGTACCTGCTATGAACTTTTTACCCCTCTCATTAATCAAAATCTTCATTTATCATCATTTCCTTTACTTTTTCTATTACTCTTCAACTGATATTCTTTTGGGGGTTTGTCTTTCCCACTTACTATAGATGCCTGCAGATCATCAAACTCTTGGGGTGAAAGCAGGTAATCAGATTCAATTATCGTCCGAATACTTCCTGCTATTTTATCTCCAATTCCCTCCACCTTTTTTAAATCATCTATACGGGCACTGAAAACACCACCCACACTTTTAAATTCCTCTAAAAGTTTTCGAGCTGTTACTGGGCCGATATTGGGCAGTGATTCAACAATGAAAAGTTGCTGTTCTTTCAGGGTTAATGGTTTTTTCTCTGTCCGCACCTGCACATCCTGAGATGTTTTATCAGCTTCTCTAACTGCAAGCCGATGGATCATAGCTGCAGTATCCTCTGGATTGCGTGTGGGTATTATGGGTAAGTTGAAGTCAACTGCCAGACTGGCCAGAGCCCCACGAATGGCGTTGGGATGTAATCCACTACTGTAAAGATCCTGTCCTTCCAGGATCATCACTGGCCTGGGGAAATTTTCCACCAGTTCCTGAGCCTGTTTATACAACCTTTTATCAATTAACGAGCTTACAAAATCCTTACTACTTTTTCTTTCCACAGCCACCTGGGAACTTATCTGATAATCTGCAACTGGGAGGCTGGTAGGTTCAACTTTCACTTCCAGGTTGCTTAATTCCCTGGTAACTCCAGATCGCATCTCCCTATGGTCAACAAACACCACCAGTTTCCCCTCTTTCCCATTGTTTTTCCTATCTAGAACTTTAACATCTTCATCATCAGCTATGAGTGGCTGTTCTGGCTGATTATAACCATTAGCCAACTGTTTTTTCATTTTTCTCTCTCGATGTATGCTCGAATAATAGAATGACTCATCTCTAGTGTTTTTAGTGATAAGAACTATCATACGTCCTTTGGTAGTTCTTCCAGTCCGGCCACGTCTCTGGATCATCCTTATCTCTGAAGGAACTGGCTCATACAACACCACCAGGTCCACGCTGGGAATATCAATACCTTCCTCTGCCACACTGGTGGACACCAGTACCTGATAAGTTTTCACACGGAAGGCTTTAATGATCTCTTTTTGCTCTTTTTGACTGAGACCTTTTTCAGTCTCCCGATTTGCCTGTCCAAAGAACTTTACGGCGTTTATACCTTCACCCTGGCACTTATCATAGATCTCATTAACTGTATCCCGGTACTGGCTGAAAACAATAACTTGCCTATCCTTTTTCTCAGCTTTTTTAAGGATTTCCATTAGTTTTTCCAGTTTAGGATGTTCCACTCCTTTTTCATGAGCTTTTTTAGTTAGATAAACCGCATTTTTGAAGTTTTCATCTTTAAAAAGGCCCTGCGCAGCTTTAGTCTTTTTCTGCCGCATCCGTTTAAAGTAAGAGTGCAGGTTACTAACACCCTGTGTTTCCAAAAGTTCCAGTGCATGCATCACACTGAAAACAGCAGTTAACATAGAAATTGCCATAAGACAAGTTTTAGGGGGTTTAATACTTCGGGACATTCTGTTCTGCACTTTTCCCCGGGCTCTGAGAATGTCTTTTTTGCTTACCTGGTTAACAGAACTGATCACTCCTAGTTTTTTCAAACCCTTAAGACGGTTCTTTAAAACAGTATCTAAGTGGCTTTTAATGGCTATTTGTTCCTTTTTTAAATCTACTTTAACCCATTCCACTTCAATAGGGTTGAAGTATGGTTTAACATCAGGGTCATCCTCATTTTTCACCACCACCTCGTTGATGAAAAGGTTTTGGCACACCTGATTTATTCTTTCTTCATCACCACCTGGTGAGGCAGTTAATCCTAGTATAAGTTGATTTTCGGCTTTTTGAGTGTAACGGTTGGCCAGGAACACGTAGGCATAGGATCCGGTCCCCCGGTGGCATTCATCAAAAATCAACAGTGAAACATTTTTTAAGGAGTACCGGTCAGCGATAATATCAGATTCAATGGTTTGAGGGGTGGCACAGATAATTTGAGAATCGTACCATCTTTTCACACGTTCTTCTAATTTCACAGCACCGGTTAAACTGCTGGTGGTTGTTTTCAAGAAACTTCGGAAGTTTTCTTCATGCTGCACTACCAATGGTTTGGTAGGGGCTAAAAGGAGAACCTTACTATCAGGATATTTTTTAAGCCTCTCTGCAGCTACCAGGGCAGCTACAATAGTTTTACCCATAGCAGTAGGGGCCACTATCATACTATTTCCCTTTTTTATCACGTTAGCTGCAAGTACTTGTTGATAAAGACGAGCCTCTATTTTTTCAGGGTTTATTAGAGGGTGTTGTATCCACCTTACAGATTTTGTTGAAGG
>JAHKLQ010000017.1 GCA_020854975.1 Methanobacterium sp. | reverse complement strand
TAAAAAGCATGTCCGTTATGAACTGGGACCCGTGGCTGTGCTGGGTGAAATAGTGCAGGTGGATAAACTCCCCAAAACCAGGAGTGGTAAGATCATGCGTAGAATTCTACGGGCCCAGGAAATGGGCGAAGATCTGGGTGACACATCCACACTGGAAGAATAATTCAAAATAAACCCTGAATAACCAAAACAATGAAAAAAGGAGTGGTAAATAACTTTAAATTAAATAAAACCCTTAGGGGTATGATAGTATGGAAGAAAACACAAAATCGGTCAAAATAGAGGATTTAACTGCCAACCCGGCACCTCTAGGACTTTTAGGATTTGGATTGACTACAGTGCTGTTGAATGTGCATAACGCAGGTTTTTTCCCTATAAACAGCATGATCCTGGCAATGGGAATAGCTTATGGGGGAATTGCTCAAATAATGGCCTGCGCCATGGAATACAATAAAGGTAACACCTTTGGGGCAGTGGCCTTTGGATCATACGGACTCTTCTGGTGGAGTTTCGTACTTCTCCTGGTACTTCCCAAAATGAACCTGGCAGCAGCACCAGATAATCTGGCAATAGCATCATATCTCTTCATGTGGGGATTATTCACCCTGGTAATGTTCGTTGGAACCTTAAAACTCAGCCGGGGCCTGCAAGTCATCTTTGGATCACTGGCCATCCTGTTCTTCCTATTGGCCATAGGTGATGTCACAGGTAACTCCACTATAACCCTGATCGCTGGTTATGAAGGAATATTCACAGGATTCGCAGCTGTCTATGTGGGTCTGGCCCAGGTTTTAAATGAAACCTATGAAAGGGACGTATTACCCACCTAAAATGAAAGGGACGTATTACCCACCTGAAAATATCAAATTTATTTAAATAGCAACCGCCTCCGAAAGCGCTATTTAAATACACCTACTTTCCCTGGTTATTCACCGGGAAAGTTTCTTTTTTTTTTCAATTCAGTTTATTGAGTTTTATTAATTTTTTTGGTTATTAATGGATTGTCACATCTTTGTTATACTAATACAAAAAAAACATTTTTTAATTAAATATTTAAGTTAAATATCAATTTTAAACTGGAAATCAACTTCACTGGCAGGTCGCCCTCCTCGAACACCCCAGTTCTCCATTGGTGGCTCCAGGAGTATGATTACAATATCATGACCATCAATACCTGGATTTTCCCCTAAATTTTTGATTATACCTTGATACAATTCTTTTTTTGCTTCAAATGAACGGCCAGGGAAGATAGTTATCTGGATAAGGGTAACAGCACCACTCCTATTTGGAGGGCACTCAAAATCTTCCTCATTCAATTCATAGATCCTTTGAAACCGATCACTAGGAGGTATTTTGAATGCATCAACTAATGCCTGGTGAACTCCATCTAAAATTGCTTTTTTATATTCACCGGAATATCCTTTTCTTATTTCGATTTTAACCAGTGGGCACATTTATTTAACCTCCAGATGTTAATTATTCGTTTAAATATTTGCTGAATATAATAAAAAATACTACAAATATTAGTATATTAACACATAAGCGTTGCCAGAAAATTTCTTAGAAATAGGAAATCTAAGCTGACTACTAAGACTATAACAACAATTACAGACCAAATTCTCATTGCAGATTTATCCATACTCATAACCTTCCACAGAATATTGTTTAAAGAAGATATATTACATTATTCTCCTTTTTTTAAAAAGAAACATCTCAATTTATTCCCATTTTCTACAGTTATATTCATATCAGTTCTAAAAATTAAATCCAGCATATTTGTCCTATAAAAAAAAGAAAGAAAGAGTGGTAAATAGTGCTTTATCTTTGGTGACTACTCCTCCTGGAACATTTCCATAGGCATATAAAACATGTTGATGTTTATTCCACCCAGACCTACTGTGCTTTCCATCTGTATTTGGGCAGATTTGTTATTGTAGTCAGGAGTTTCTATCTCTGTAGTGGTGGTATTATTGCTTAGGACATTGAACTCATCTGGGTTGAAGGTAAAACCACCCAGATCATAGGTCCCCTTAACCTTGAATCCCAGATTATCGGATGGTTGAAGTTGCATGGTCACCCCACCAATCTGTACATTGGTGTTGATGGTTCCACTGCTTTTCAGCTTGTCTGATAGGGTCTGGATCATGACCCCACCCATATTAATATTCATGTTAATATCATTGAAGGTTGTATCTCCCAGAAGGAGAATTCCTCCACCTATGTATTTGATAGTTGTGTTGAGGTTGTCCATTTTGCCCTGGTTGTTTAGGTAGAGGCCAAAACCACCAACTTTGGATTCTAGGTCTGCATTGTAGGTGCAACGGTTACCCAATGCAATGTCTGCAGAACCACTATCCAGACTTATATCCACATTTAAAACATCACCACTCTGGGTGTAAGTCACTGTTGGTTCAGCTGAACCCTGTTCTCTTTCAATGGTAATGTTGTACAGGTTATCTGACTTGTTCTGGAACTTGACATTTGCTCCGGTGGTGTTACCATTGAATTTAACGTTAACCCGATTTATACCAGTCATCTGGGCATCGGTAAGTGTGTAATTGGTGGTTATTGTCTGTTTATCATCTTGACTTTCAAGTTGTGGTCCCACTATTATACTATAGGCTGCGGCAACCAGGGATAAAACTAAGACCACTAGAATTATCAGTCCCCAAATCCTTTTAGTTTCCATCTATAAAACCCCCACTATTAAGGATAACACTATGATTACCAGCACAGGGATTCCAGTTACTGACAGGAATGCTCGGCCCACACCAATCTTATGTTCAGTAGCTACAGCAACTGTGGCTAATACAATAAACCACACCGTCATCAGAAGCCACATCAAAAAAGTGGCAAACAATGTACCTGCCGCCATCAGGGTGGCAAGTCCCACAATCCCCAAAGTGAAACTGACAAAAGCATAACCAAAAAGTCCAAATGTTGGTACAAAGCTCCCCTCACCCTTAAACACAAATTTAGCAATCAAATGACTTATACCTGACCAGATAAATATTTTTAAAAGGCCCATAACTATGAATAAGATAGCTATTATGATTGCCAGCCCCAGATTACTCAAAAGGGAACCCATCATAAATCCAAAGAAAGCTGAAAAAAATATCAGAAAATAAAGCCCATTTATGGCTTTACCTTTTTCCAGCACTTCCTGGAAATATTTATCCGGCACAACCAGTACCTGTGCCATTCCATCCAAAGAGTTTAAAATTTTCTCCTTCAATTTAAACACCACTCTATATTTATCTTCCATATTTTGGATATATGTTTCCAAACATTTTTCTTAAACTTCTTATTCAAGCAGTTAAAATCAGTTTGTTGATATGATCTCTAAATTCATTGCGTTTCAAGCTACCAAATAAAAAAAAGTAATTGTGCAAAAAAGGGAAGATTAATAGATCCATTTTAACAGGGTTAACTTAATTTGCACGTTCATGTGTTTAAACTTAATTTAAAAGTTTAATTTGTTTAAACTTAATTCAACGTGTTTATATGTTTTGCAAGTCTTTTTGCCAGGGCTAAAATTGTTAAAACTGGTGGTGAACCAGGTGCACGGGGTAGAACACTGGCATCAGCCACGAAAAGTCCTTCAATTTCAGTTTCCAGATTTCTATCCACAACTTCACCAATAGCTGCAGTTCCACCAGGATGAGCCCCACGGGCAGGAGTTGAAAGTAGAGTCTTGGGATCCACTCCTGCCTCAGAAAGTATTGCTCCAGCAGTGGCAGATCCTTCAGCCATAACTCCAATATCATGAGAAGTGTTATTTTTAGCCACAACATTATCTTCAACACAACCAGATAGATCATCCCTGATCTTCACCATCAACCCTAAAATATCCTTTTCCTGGAAACCATACGGTTTAAGACGTAAAGCAAGTAAACCAGAGTAATGAGGGGCTAAAATATAATCATGACCTTTATACAGGGCATTCATGGACACTTCCTGGTGAAAGTTAATATTAGGAAGGGCTCCGCCCACAGTGACAAAGGTGTCTACAAAAAGATGTTCACCTGCCACCAGACCTGCAGATCTGAGTAATCGAGGAGTTTCAATTGCACCTGCACAAACAATTACCAGATCAGCTTTATATTCATGGTTAGGAGTTTTCACACCAGTAACCCTACCGTTTTTTGCCATGATCTTGGTTACATGTGCATTTTCTATTATCTGAGTTGTTGATCTTTCAGCTTCCTCTAAATAGTTAAGAGAAGTCCATTTAGCATTACGTGGACATCCCATGGCACACATACCACAGGGAACACACTTATGGGATTCGATGAATTTAGGCATCTTCTCCATGGATAAACCAAGAGAAGAAGAAGCTTCCATTAATTTTAAGGTTCCCTCACCAAAATGAGTATCAGGAAGTGTTCCCACACCCAGTTCACCTTCAACTTCCTGGAATTCCTCTTCAAGGTCAATTCCCAATTTTTTAAACTCTTTTTGGCAGGTTCGCACTGCGTTTCCTGCTGTAACCATGGTAGTACCACCCAGACAGGTGGTTTTCAGTAATTCCACCCCCACATCCAGGTTATCATAACATTGATGGGACTTCTCTGGAGGGACACGGTTTCCTTTCTCAAGGAGTGTAACTTGAATTTCATATTTAGAAAGTTCTCTGGCTACTGTTGCCCCACCAGCACCGGATCCCACAACAATCGCGCTTTTCATGGTATCAACGTATATATTTAAAAAAATTTCTACAACTTTTATTAAATTAATAAGCTAATTTTAAGGATAGTAACTAAATAATTAAATAGGAATATAATGGAATTCATCAGATAATAAAATTTTAATCATATTTTCGGTACAGTGTTCGTCTTTGAGGTTTTTCTTTTCGTTTAATAATCTTATGAGTGGTTTTAGGCTTTTTAGGAGTTTTTGGTTTTTCATGGGATTTGAAGAGTTTACTAGCAAAATATCCTCCAATACCACCCATAAATCCATAGATCAGTAAACCCACAACCAAACCCAGTATAAGTGTAAATAATCCATCAAATGCATAACCCACTCCCAGTACCAGGGGACTGGGAAGTTGATAAGGGAGAACAGGTGGTGTAAAAAGACAGATAACAAAGTAAAGGAAACATAGTAAACCCCCTGCCAAAGCTCCTACTTTATAGTCTGCTTCTTCATCTCGGGTTAAATAAACAGCCACAAACCCAACTAAAGCAAGTGAAAATATCCCACCAAAATTAAAAAATGCTAGGAACAATCCCAGTATCATACTGGTAGCTATGGCGAATTCCACACTAAAGTTAGGCATGTTACGTATTCCTCACTCTTTAAATTTTGTAATATATAATGTACTTCCATAGTCCTGAATTTATGTATTCTATCTGCATTTGAGGTTTATAAGGATTTTCTATTTACAGGCAGTAAGATGAGAATGCAAAAGCACACCACATCAATACCTTAAGTTTCAAGTGGGCAAGTTAATGACAAAGTTAATAGAATAAAAAAACCAATATTAATACAATGACTGTTAATACCCCAAAAATCACCCGCAGTGTAGAGGATTATCTGGAAACAATGTACTCTTTGGAACTTGAACAAGGAACTATCCGGGTGAAGGATGTGGCACAGAGACTTGGAGTAAAACCACCCAGTGTGGTTGAAGCTGTTAAAAAACTTTCACAAATGAATATGGTATCTTATGAACGTTATGGTACAATAAAATTGAAAGAAGATGGATTGAAGATTGCTAAAAATGTCAGTTGTCGCCATCAGCTACTTAAAGATTTTTTAATACTACTCGGTGTTGATAAGGACGTTGCTGAAGAAGATGCCTGTTCCATGGAACATGTAATAGATGTTTCCACCATAGATAAGTTGAAAAAATTTGTTGAATTCACTGAAAAGTATCCTCAGGCTTACCAGTTCATGAAAAAATTCCAAGAATATGCCGAAAATGATGAAAAACCAAGAAAATGATTGAATAATCATCATTAGAGTGTGTTGAAAAATCCCGATTAGAAGGCTTTAAAAATAAATCTGATACTTATAAGGAAGGGGGTATGAGAATATGGGTATTTTTGATGGAACTTTCAACCCAGATATAGAAAAACTGGAAAGTGAAGGCGATATTAATGGTCTTATTAAAAGCCTTAAAAAAGGGGATGAACAACACCAAGCCATGGCTGCCAGGGCTTTAGGAAGATTTAAAGATGAATTATCTTTTAAAGCTTTAATTGAAGCTTTAGAATCAGAAAATGCAGATGTCAGGTGGAATGCTGCCAGTTCACTTGGTAGAATTGGTAGTGATGATGCCACACCATTTCTTCTACCGTGTCTTCGTGATGAAAAATGGTATGTGCGCCAGCATACTGCTGAGGCTTTGGGTGAAATTGGGGATGAACGGGCATTATTACCACTTCTAGAATCACTTAAAGATGAAAAAATCCGTAACAGTGTAGCTATTGCCCTGGGTCATATAGGTGATCCTGGGGCCGTGGACCATTTATTAGATGCCCTGAAAGATGATGATTTCAGTTTCCGTAGTGCAGCTGAAGAAGCACTGGGAATGATTGGTGATGAAAAGGCAGTTCCGGCCCTTATAGGAGCATTAAAAGATGAAGATATGAGTGTTCGTCGACATGCTGCTGGAGCATTAGGTAAAATAGGTGATGAAAGGGCTATAAAGCCACTATTGGAAGCTATGGATGATGAACGATGGTACGTGCGTTTACAGATAGAAGAAGCCATACAAGAACTAAACAACCGTCTTAAGGAAAAATAACACTCAATTTTTTTTATTCTTCTTCTTTGTTTCAAATTTTTTTATTTCTTCTATTTCTTCTGAATTCTTTTTTTAATCAACATTAAACCCTTAGAGTAAATTAGAGAAATTCCCGTATTTTATCTTCAATTTTGCCCCTGACTTCTTTTGAAATATTTTTAGCTGGCCTGGGGCGCATATAACCAAAATGAGGGTCTTCAAAAGTATGACCTGCAAATTGAACAGGGTGATTGTAGCGGGGGATGAAATGCCAGTGTAGATGAGGTTCAAGAGTATCTTCCAAGTAAAAGGTGTTCATGAGACAGCCCCAGTTAAAAAGAGTTGCATCAAATGCTTCTCGCACGGCCTTTTCCATACTCTCAAGTAAATCAATAAAATCCTGCCACTCATCCTCTTTGAGTCCACTTAAAGTGCGGTGCTGTCGTTTGAGGGCTACGACACAGGTTGCCAGATTGCTCTGGTTGGGAGCCAGGAACACAATCCAGTGATCAGTCTGGATAAGAGGATCCCCAAAATTATAATCAACCAGTTTTTCACAGTAAGGACATTCAATATCCATTTATATTTACTCCTACCAATCAATCCCAAACCGGATAGTTACACATTGAGATAAATTCTTTAAATCATTTCTATATGGCCTAGAAACATCTATCTTTATAATTAAACGTTATCTAATCTATAACCATCTAGTGATATTTAAGTCAATTGGATTTATGTTAAAGCCTAACTAAATACCTCAGTTAATAGTTTTTCTGATTTAATTAAATGGTTAAAATGATTGATTAATGGTGTAAAAATTATTAGGTGTAGACTAGCTAAATTTAGGTTGGTTAAATCTTTAACATGTAGAATTTAGGTAATATATGGAAAAATGTAAATATATTACACTGTTAAACCAGTATTATGGTAGAAAGCTAATATTCAGGGGTTAGAGGTTAATATGACTGTCAACTCAGGTGAACCATCATTGTCTCTAAAAAGAGTTAGCTTAGTCCTGGTGGCCATAGGTGCTTTTCTCATACCATTCATGGGGTCTTCTCTTAGCCTGGCTCTTCCCCTTATTCAGAATGATCTTTTCCTTAATATTTTAATGCTGGGATGGATCCCCACAGCATTTGTACTGGCCAATGCCGCTCTGGTCCTGCCCTTCGGCAGATTGGCAGACATTCATGGTAGGAAAAAAATTTTCACCTATGGAATTATTATTTACACCTTAGCCTCACTCCTGGCTGGATTTTCAACTTCAGGAATAACTTTACTCTTTTTCAGCTTCCTACAGGGAGTTGGATGTGCGTTGATATTTGCCACTGGAGTGGCACTTCTAATTTCCATATTCCCCCTGAACAGGAGAGGTGAAGTTTTAGGAATATATATAACCGCAGTGTATCTGGGTTTATTTTTCGGACCACTCTTAGGGGGATTCCTGGCCCAAAATTGGGGATGGAGAAGTATTTTCTTTATCAATGTTCCATTAGGCTTATTTGCATTAACCTTAATCCTGACCAAGTTTAAGGGTGAGTGGAAGAGTTCTGAAGGTGAAAAATTTGACCTGGTAGGTTCCCTTATTTACATATTCTCCCTTTCAGTCACCATGTATGGATTTTCAACCCTGCATGATCTTTTAGGCAAAATATTATTTGTAACAGGTTTAATAGGGTTAGTTCTCTTTTTCATAGTGGAAAAAAAATCATCATGTCCTGTAATTCCTCTGGACATATTCAAAAATCGGGTGACCAGTTTTTCAGCACTTTCTTTGCTTCTGATTAACATTGCCACCTCGGCAATGTGGACCTTACTCAGTCTGTATCTGCAGGATCTGAGGGGACTGGATACCCTGACAACCGCCCTTATCATGGCTGTGCAGCCACTGGCAGTGGCACTGTTATCACCCCTGGTAGGGAGGACTGTGGATAAAAACGACAACAGGATCATTAATATTATAGGTGCTCTCTTCTGCACCATAGGTCTTCTTAACCTGGCACTTCTGGATATAAACACCTCTTTATTCCTGGTTTTAACAGGTTTGTTACTGGTAGGTGTGGGTATGGGGCTTTTCTCCACCCCTACCACCCGTAATGTCCTGGCATCATTAACTGATAAGTTTTATGGGATTGGCTCAGCTTCACTTTCCACACTGATATATATTGGTCAGACCTTAAGTCTGGGAGTTTTGCTTTTCATCTTAACTGGATATATGGGTGATGTTCAGATAGTTCCTGGAAATTATCATCTTTTCATTGAAGGTCTGCATGTTTC
>JAHKLQ010000075.1 GCA_020854975.1 Methanobacterium sp. | reverse complement strand
TCCTTCCCCTTTATCAAATGCAAATATAGTTACAGTTCCTGTTTCCTTGTGAATTATCTCCCTGCTTACAACTGCCCCTTCCTGGTAATCAAGTAATTCTTCCACCATTATAACTACAGACTTCAGTTCATCAGACATATAAACACAACTCCGAATTATTTTTTATCTTAATAATTATCCTTCTTCCATAAATCTAATTAAGTTTTGTAGGTAATCAAAGAAATTAAACAGGGAATCAACATAGTCCCGTGCATCATCCACGTTATTTAGATCATAATTCTTTTTGGATAACACCTCATCAAATCTGGACCATACATCTTCTTTTACAGAACTCAGAATGAAATCCATCAGATCATTCAAGTTTTCAGACTTAACTGCCTGGTCAGCCATCATTATAACTGGTTCCCCACTGATCTCGGAAGGTTTAAGTCCTGTGTAATGCCTTCCCCTACCTTTTAAATGTAATCTCACTGCAGTTTCAAAGAACCAGTAATCTGCAAGTTCTGCTGCATCTCCTGACAGTCCCCTTACTTGTAGTGTTCTTTCAAAGGCATCTTTCAGCTCATCTTCATATTTTTCTTTGATAAATGGAAGTACATATTTAATATTTTCCATTTCCAGAGCCTCTTCAGCCGATTTAACCACCAAACCATCCATACGATCACAGTGGAGTGTCATTGTTCTCACCTCTCAGATATCCCACTCATCCCCTATACTTTTCCTGAAAATCGAAGACTTATTCAGTTATTGTTGCTTCCAATAAGTCTCCCTGACTTGTAACTGTTTCCAAGTCTTTGAAACACAAATCTCCACATAACACCTAATTATGAGTAATTTAAACCAGTTATATGCTAGTTAATATTTGTTGACAATTAGTATTAAATGATTTCACCGGATTTGATCTGACTTAGGTGACTATTCTAACAAACAATATGGTAAAAAAATCTGGTTAGTATTATACTATTTATCCTTCTAAGAACATATTACAAGTGGTGATCTCATGGATAAAGAGACTGAAGAACTTCTGAAAAAGTGTGAAACTGTGGAAGATACCAGTATTATGGGCGTTTGTAAAGGTCTGTTAAAAATGATGGCCGAGAAAGACGTGATAATTGAAGATAAGGAGGGGCAAACCTATCTGGATATGGCTGAAACCCTTAAACCAGGTGATGTGTCTCAAGTATTGCAGTTAGCCCTGAAAGTCCGGGAAAGTGGAGACATCACTGACGTTGAACTTAAAAACGAAGCAAGTAGACTCATCAGAGCCATAGAAATGAGTTAAGCTTTGAAGTTTGAATTAACTCTTTAAGTTACTATTTTTTTATTTACTATTTTATTTACTCTCAATTTCACTTTTTTCCAAGTCGCCCTGATTTTAGAACAAATTGAAGATGTATTCATATTATTATTCAACTTTGGCTACCTCTTATCTTATAAATAATTCATCTATTTTAACAGCTTATAACAGTTTAAAAGACTTTATAGAGACGTATTTCAACCTCCCTAAAAATGTATAAATTCATTAAAGATCATAGTAAGATGGGGTGATAACTATGGAAATGGATGAAAAATCAAAACAACTTTTGCTAAAGTGTAAAGAAATGGGGGATGACCCAAGTATAATGAATGTATGTAAAGTTATGTTAGAAGTTATGGATGAAAAAAAGGTTGTAATACCTGAAGAACCTGAACAAAGCTATATGGAAATGGCTAAAGACATTTCAGCTGAAGATATGCCTAAAGTTCTCGAAATGGCACTCAAAGTAGCAAAAAGTGGTGAAATTAAGGATCCTGAAGTGAAAATTGCCGCTGAAAGACTTATCAGCGCCATAGAAAGATTTTAAAATTAGAATCTTCTTTTTTTAATTTTTTTAATATCAAAGATAGCAGTATCAGCTACTGCCATCACTGCCATCACTCCTGCCTGTATGGGATCTGTTACTACCAGATCGGCCTTTTCTGTGACGCTACCTGGCATGTTTAGGCTGATTATTATAACTTCATGGTCTTTTTTTATGACTTCTATGGCTTCAGTGATCTTTCCACCCATTAGTGAACCAGCAAGAACCAGCGCACCCACCCTGGGAAGTCTTCCCACTGCAGATACTGCATCTGATAAGTCTTTTTCACCCACCAAAGGAATAGTATCTACACTGATGTGTTCTCCCCTGATGTTATGACGATCAGCCTCGGTTATGGCACCTTGGGCCACCATAGCCACCTGTGCACCACCACCAATAATGATGATCCGTTTACCGAAAACATCCTGAAGTGTGGGGCATTCTTCAACATTCCGCACGGCTTCGATATTCTTGATATTCTTTATTAACTTATCCACATTCTGAACAGCCTCTAATTCCATATACAATGAAGCATGATCCTTATCTTCAATGAATAGATGGGTGTAATTTATGTTAATCCCACATATCGCGGTTAATTCCGTGATATCCCGCAGAACTCCCGGCTGGTTGATGGCTCTGATGTTTAAGGCAATTTCACCCATTAATTTTTCTCCTGAAATTTAATTATATAGATGTATCTGTCAATTCATTTATATTAAGTTCTTCAATTATTAAAAACACCACCCATTATCCCCCTATGAATATTGTGCTTGATTAATGGATTAATATCCTGATTTTTTACCAGTTATGTTATCTATGCTGATTTTAATCACTAATACTTTCTCCAAGGCCTCTTGGGAATATTCATAATGAGTATCAGGAGAATGTTTGCCTATGATAATATCTAAAGCCTCTCTTTTTTCGGTTAAATTATCTATTAAGTGTGCTTTACCATATCCAATAACACTCAAATATTTCATGCCAGAGTTACATGGAATTTCAGATGTGACCAGTTCGGTTTTGATGTCCATCTGGAAACAAATCTGGTTATTTTTCTTTAAAATTCCAATTTTCCGTCCTTCAGTGGCTGAATGAAGGTATAAAATGTTTTCTTTGTAAGCAAAGTTCATAGGTACTATGTAAGGTTTTTCACCATCCACTAAGGCTATTCTGCATACATCTGCTTTTTTAAGTATCTTTTGGATCAGTTTAAAGTCTTTTATCTCTTTGTCTTTTCTTCGCATGGCATTTTTCTCCATGGATAAACTTCTTTTTATGAAAACCAGCCTTAAACAAAAAGATGGCATTAAAATTTGTGTTTTATTGTTTTAAAAAAGAATCATTTAAGTTAAACTGTTCTTCAACTTATCTTATTTAATCCTCAATCTAATCAAAGATCACTTCAGGGAAGGTGACGATTATTTCTGTTCCCTCCTGAGAATTAATCTTTAGTTCACCTTCAATCTGATTTATTAAAGTATTTACAATTTTTAAACCCAAAGAATCGGTAGTTTCAAATCCCATATCCTCTGGGAATCCTATTCCATTATCTTTTACCGTTAAAATTAGTTCATGATCTTTTTGATGGAAGTTCACCTGTATTTTACCTTTATTATCCCCAGGGAAAGCATGTTTTATAGCATTAGACATTAATTCGTTGAGAATGAGGCCACAGGGTATGGCTGTGTTGATATCCAACATAATTGGTTCCAAACCCAGTTTAAGTTCGATATTATCCGGTCTGCATCCATATGTATTGTAAAGGTCATAAACCAGGATTTTTATATAATCATCAAAATTTATACTGCGCAGATCAGTGGATTGGTAGAGATGTTCATGGATAAGGGCCATG
>JAHKLQ010000018.1 GCA_020854975.1 Methanobacterium sp. | reverse complement strand
ATATCCCGATGGAACTTCACCAGTAATGATGCCTCATAGGCAGCTCTACGAGTGGATGCAGCATAAACATTAAAGGCATTCTCAATCTCATACTCACTACGCTCATCCATCCACTCCATAAGAGTGGCAGCAGTGGCTTCCTCATTACCCACATCCACCACAAACAAACCAGCCCGATTAAGCCGCTCCCGGACAGGGTCCCGGCTTTTACGACCTTTCAATGAAATAGGGATAAGATCAGGAGTGCGACATATCTCATACACCAGACGGGACATGTCAAATTCACCTCCGGAACGGGCGAATTCCTTAAGACGCACCGCAGTCTGCACAGTATAGTTACTCTTGGCAATTAACATACCAAAGGCAGTGGCCCGTAATCCATCAGGAACCGCCTGGATCATTCCATGTTCCATCAGAAAATCCAGGGCCTCCTTAACCTGATATTCCAGAGTGTCTGATGCAAAAAGGGATGAAAATTCCGAGTGGATCATCTGAAAACCAGAAAATGTATCTTTAAAAAATTCCAGGAGTTCCTCCAGGTTTTTAGCCATCCCTGCAGCTACCTGGGATATGATCTGTCTGAAAACTGCATCCCGGTTCTCCAGCAGGCGGGAGTTAGTGGCTTCAATATCTCCATAAATATACTGGTACTGTAATTGTTCTGCTTCAGGTAGTGTTTTACCAATAAGATAAGAATAACCTTCCTTGTCATATCCCGGGCGCCCGGCACGGCCAGACATTTGCAGGTAATCAAATACCGGTATGGGTTGAGGGCCCTGACTGGTCCACCGGGTGTAATCCCGGATAACCACATTCTTGGAGGGTAGGTTAACTCCATACATTAGGCTGGGGGTGGCGGTGATCATTAAAAGATTCCCGGCACGGAATTCTTCTTCAATAATCTCTTTCTGTCTGTCAAATAATCCAGCATGGTGGAAGGCCATACCATTTTCAGCACATTCAGCCAGTTTCAAACACACCTCGGTGGGCAGTGATCCTCTTCTCCGGGGAACATCAAGTATTTTCTCTGCCACGGCCTTGAAATCCTTTTTTTTCTCCTGGGGAATGTTTCTTTTTATTTTTCCTGCCAGATAGTTGGCCAGGGACTCGGTGAAACGACGGGTGGACACAAAAACCAGAGCCTGGCTGGATTCATCCATAGAATCTTTCAGGATCCGTAAAATAACATCATTCTTGTTTTTGGTTCCATACTCCTCACAGTTAAGAACTTCCTTAAAAAGGGGTACAGGACGATAATCATGCTCCACAACCCTGGCACGTAGCCAGGTGGAAAGTTCCTCCATATTCTGGAGAGTGGCGGATAGGGCAATAACCCTCATAGTGGGGTTAAGGGTACGGGAGCGAGTAATGGCACATTCAATAGTTGGGCCTCGACTGTACTCTCCGATCATATGAAATTCATCCACAATAAGAAGATCCACCTCACTCAGAGTGTTCCAGCTGAAGCGAGTTAAGGCATCGTAGGATTCGAAGACCATAACTGCCAGATCCGATGAAGAAGGATGTTTCCCTACTTTAATACCATGTTTGGAGAATTCTTCAAATTCTTTAACCTTCTCATTCTGGATGGATAGAAGTGGCACTGCGTAAACTACTTTACCTCCTTTAAGGATAGTGCTTAGAGCCGCCATCACTCCCAGCAGGGTTTTTCCACTGGCAGTGGGAATAGCGATTATGAAGTTCTCAGGATCATCCAGAAAACCTGCATCAATAACCGCTTGCTGGGCAGGGTTTAACTCCTCAATTGCAGGATAAGAATCCTTTATAATCTCACGGATATTAACAGGCACAGACTCGAAACTCATTTAATATTTATCTCCCAATGATTTTCCTCAATATTTCTTTAAACTCAGTTTTTTCTTTAAAATTTTTAAGGTTTAAATTCTAATTTTTTAAAGGGAACTGGGTATATGGAGTCAATCTAATTCAATTTTCTCTTTTTTAATTACTTCAATATCAGAAATGCTAGTAGATGGGTACTGGCCGTGCTCATCTTTTTCCACACTTTTAACCATGTCCCATATAGTTAAAAGCCCAACACTTACTCCAGTAATGGCTTCCATTTCCACCCCAGTTTTTCCAGTGCTACTTACACTAACCATTGCTTCGATATGGTTATCAGTTACTTTAAATTCCACTTCCACCCCACTGATGGGTATGGTATGGCAGAGGGGTATCATCTGGGGAGTGTTTTTCACAGCCTGAATAGCTGCAATCTGGGCAGTGGTAAGCACATTACCCTTCTTAACTTCTCCCTTTTCAATAAATTTTATAGTGTCATTTTGGAGTGTTATTCTACCCCTGGCTATGGCGGTTCGCCTGACTTCGGGTTTATCTCCCACTTCCACCATGTGCACCCCACTGGTGGTGAGATGGGTTAATTTTTTATCCTCCATAGATTTTCATCTCCAATATCTTTTCTACACTTCTTTTTTACATAATCATCTCTTAAATTAAATTAGTTTTAATAGTTATAGTAAGGATTTGGGAAGTAATTTTTAATAATTATAGTAAGGATCTGGGAAGTAATATATGGGTGACCAGTATGGATAAATATGTAAACTTTTTTGCAAACTTAAATAAAGGATTAGGATAGTTTAGAAGATATGGGGATTTAAAATAATTATCAATGAACTATCAATAAGGTATTTCCAGTTTAGCATATTTTAAAGCATGTTCACGGGCAGCAGTTTTCATGGAATTTTTTAAATCCAGATCTTCCAGAATCATATCCATGGCACTGGCTAATTTCCCTGGATCCCCTGGTTCAACCAGTATACCAACCTGTTCATTCATCACTTCTGGGATTCCACCCACATTAGTGGTCACCACAGGTAAACCAGAAGCCAGGGCTTCCAGTATGGTGATGGGGAATCCTTCTGAAATACTGGGGAGCACGAATAAATCTGCAGAGGGCATAATATCATCTACATCCCTGCGCGCCCCAACAAAGACCACATCCTCAATTTCATCATCAGCCACTTTTTTCTCTAGATCATGGCGTAACGGTCCTTCACCCACAATCATTAATTCTGTATCAGTTTTCATCAGTTTTTTAGCTTTCAAAAGATATTCAACACCTTTTTGATGGACTAAGTTCCCCACAAAGAGGATAACTGGTTTATCAGGACTCATTTTAACGTCAACAGGTAACTGCATATTACTTGGATTGAATCTATCCGCATCAACTGCATTGGGGGTTATGTAAATTTTTTCAGGATTTATACCAAGGTCAATTGCCTTTTCTTTAAGGTTCTGGTTCACCACCAGCACATAATCTGCTCTACCAAGAACCCATTTTAAAATAGGTCTTAAAACAGGATTTTCAGCTTGGATCATCAGATCTGAACCATGAGCAGTTACTGCAGTTTTCCTGCCCATAATTGAACCTACAAAAACACCTATCAACCCTGGGGGGAGTAAAAAATGTGCATGGATTAAATCAATCTTTTCT
>JAHKLQ010000085.1 GCA_020854975.1 Methanobacterium sp. | reverse complement strand
GCTTTCAGTCTGTTTTCCAGAAACCTGCCCCATGGTTTGACTTGCACTAGCCTGTTCAGATGGAGTCTGAGAGTTCACTGGATTGGGAGCAAATGATGCATCCATTGTTCCAGAGTACATTTGAGAGTTGAATTGAGCTAGAATATCAGGATTCACATATTGGGTTGCCCATTTAATCATGGCCAGATTTCCACAGCTACAGTCACAACAGGCCACACCATTTTGAGCAATCATGGAGGACCATGTATTCACCACTAACTGTAAAGTGGCCTGATCTGGTGTCCAATAACCCTGATGAGCTGCAGTAAGGAGTGTTCCTGTTATACTGATGAGTGCATATGGATTTTTAGTCTGGAACCATTCCATGGTACCCATGTTGTATTTGTCTTTAACATAAACATCTACAATCTCATTCCACATCCAGTCTTTGACTGTGTCGGGACTGGTAACCTGCCATCCCCATAAATAGGAAACGAATTTATTGGATATGTATCTGGCACCACTGTAACCTTCACCCATCATTCCCTGGATCCATTCTGGATTGAAATACCTGGTTCTCATCTCCCTAGCCATAAAAGTCTGTAAAGACATTATCTGTGCATTTGAAGGGTTAGCATCGTAAATTATGTAGGAATTAGGGGCTTTCCCATCATTTGCCCTTTCTATGGCCATGGATAATCCACCGATGTATCCGTAAAAGTCATCATTATCCAGTACACCATATAAATTGGTGCTTCTACTACTGTAAGATGTGTCCACTCCTTTAAGCAAGGTTTCAAGCAGTTCTGAGTCAGTGATTCCCCAGTTCCTTTCAGAATATGCATGGCCCATCCTATCAAGGTACAGATCAGTGATATCATCTCTGGTACCAGTCCAAGACTGTTCCACTGCATGATTTACACCGGAACCATAATCTCCAACTGAAGGTGCAAACACCCGGGTTATGGCCAGTTCACCAGCATCTTCAGAGATTATTCCCTGTGATATAAATTGATTAGTTAGTTCAATCCAGTGTTTCGCAATATAATTCTGATCTAGTGGATCATCTCCTTTATAACTTGTTTTTTGGCCTTCAGTCCAGTATCCTGCATCTTGAAGTGTTTGTAATGTGTAATCCAGTGTTGATTGAAGGGAAGGATATTCGCTAATTATGGTATTGTAAGAAGCTGCAAGTGCAACTCTATTGGCACGATCCAGGTTGATTAAAAGTTTAGGGAAAAGATCCCTGAAAAGACCAGTAGTAGTGATTATCACATCCACCCTGGGCCTCTCAGTTAAAGGAGATAATCCATTAGCTTCCCTTGCAGCGTTTAAATCAGTGAGTAGTGTGGTCAAAGGTGTGGCAACGATGTTACTGGGTTTGCCAGTTTTTTTACTGTATGTTGGTTCTACTCCCATTAGCCTGAGAACGAATGAGATCATGGTACCATCATCTCTGGCTGTTTCCAGAGACCAGATCACTGCAGCAACCTTCTCGGGTATGGTGTCCTGTTGGGCTAGAGCCATATCTGCTAATTTTTTCCCAAGATTCCAGGCTACTTTAGTGGGTATCTGGCTTTCATCTATGGTATAAAAATTTTTACCAGTGGGGAGTGATCCTGGACTTTTCACAGGGTCATTCCCTGTTGAGGGAGTTACATATCCTCCATTTAATGCATCCACCAGTGCACTGAGTTCAGATGAAAAACTTCCATTTATCAAACCAGCATAATATAGTGCTTCGTTGAGTTTATCCTGTAGCTCTTCATCAGAGGTTAGATCTTGCACTGTTTTTGAACTGGTGAATATCCATAAAATCCATTGCTGGGCTTGATTATTTAATTCTTCTGCTTGGGATAAAGTTAGATTATCAAAATCCCATCCATTACGAATGGCTAAAAGTCTTTGAAGTGAAGGGTCACTTGTTCCTCCATCTGCAGAAACCATGGAAGTGGCAAGAAGTGCTATTTCCTCATTGGACCAGACCTGACCAAAAGTGTGTAATCCATAGGGCATAAGGGTTTGTTCCAGTCCCAGAAGGTAATCGGCAAGATTATCAACATCTTCATCATCCATTTGGTCAACATCACTTATTTGCAAATCAGTTGCCAGGTTAAGGTCTTTTACGCACTGTTTTATCTGTTCAAGATAGGAATCTCTCAATGAATTTCCAACAGGGGTTTTCTGGTAATTGTCAACTGCATCTTTAAGATCAGCAAATTCACCATAGTCCATGTCTGAAGTTGTAAGTGGTGGGGTCAGATGGTCTATTATCACTGCTAAACCCCTTCTTTTAGCCTGTAGTCCTTCACCAACTCCATCCATCACATAAAGGTAAATGGATGGTGTATTTCCTATTACTATATCAGAGTAGTCAAAACTGGATAGGGCAAGTTCTTTAGTGGGGAGCCATTCATAGGTGGCGTGTCTTCCAAGATGTACCTGGGCATTGACCTCTAACTCGTTGTTTAGATAGGCGTACCATGCCAGGTAGCAGTGTGGTGGGGGGACCATGGTACTGTGGTAAAGTTTACTTACATCTGATTCCCATCCTCTTTGTGGTTCAGGGCCTATGAATATGTTTCCGAATTTTAATCCAGGAATTACAATATATTTTTTACCATTTCTGGTAACTGTCATTGTGTCTCCAGGTGATTCTCCCCACCCAGTAAGTCCAGGAATTGCAAGGGCAAGGAAGGCCTCTTTAGCCTGATAAAATGAATTCCAGGCTTCTTCAGGATTTATGTTGTTCATAACATTTTGGAGTGCAGTACTCATCTTGTTAACTAACTCCACTCCCTCTTGAGCTTTTTCTGGGTAGGTGTTGACCAAAGTTGTTATTTCTTCTGTCCATTCTTCTATGTTTTTCAGTGTGGCCTCTTTAGCAGCATCATCTGTTTCAGAGTAACTTTTTCCTAACTTGGTTATTTCTTCTATGTATCCTACAGGGCCTTCTACCAGTTCTTTTTGAGCTACAGGGTCCAGGGTCTTGAACCATGCTTCATATTCATCTGCATCCCAGAGTATGGTGTGTGGATCATCTGCAAGTTTTTCTAGTTCTCCTGGAGCCCAGTTTGCAACGTTTATTCCGTTGCGTTGCATTAAATATACCAGTTCATCTGTTGTTCCGGGAATGTCGGTTACATTGTAACCCTGACTTTTAAGCAGATTGAGTATTTGAAGTATGCTTTCCGGGGTGTTAAGGTAACTTGCACCAATATCCTGTTTTCCTGGTGGATAGTTGTAATATATTAGGGCAATTTTTTTGTCTGCATTATTCATGTACTTGAGTTTGGTCCAGCTAGTTACCCGGTTAACCAGTTTAGTCACTCTCTCAGTAATGGCATGGAAACTAATAAGTTCTGCACCTGTCACTGTATCCAGCTCTTTATTGGTTGTGGCTACAAATAGGGGTTCTACAACGCCCTGGGTTTCAGGTACTGCGATCTGGTAGTATGTATCGCTCCAGAGTAAGCCGTCTTCAGAGATTATCCACTCAGCTTCAGAGTTTTTGGTGGAGGTGATGGCTCTGAAAACAGGAACATTCATATTTTCAAGTAGACTGTTGGTTTGGTCCACGAAACCAGAACCAACTGAGAAAAAGTAGAAATCAACGAGTGCATCAATCCGGTAGGAGTAATTCTGTGGATTAGCTTCATATTGGGTTGTGTTCACAATAGAATTGGCTGTGCTCTGGTTGTCAAGTTTCGGATCGTAGATGAAAAATTTCACCATTGCCGAATACACATTTAACGGTAGGTTGTCTCCGGTTATCCCTGAATATGCTGCTACAATGGGCAGGACATTGAAGCCTTCACCTATAAACTGGGCAGTTATGTATTCAAAGTGCTGAATATTACCTGCCCATAGATTGCTATCTCTTTCTATAAGGCCTACCGTTGGTTTTGATGGATCTAATGGATATTTGGCCAGATAACTTGTTAAACTGGTGAATATTTCACCTTTACCATTACTGTCTACTCTGTAAAGCATTTCTTTGGGTAATTCTGTATTGTAAGATTCGGGTTCCCATGTTACGGGCCATGATCCTCCGTTAAGAGTGTTATGCACTTTGAGTACATATTTAAATTGATTTTCATAACTTACAGGTCCGTTAGCTGCATAGTAAAGGGATAGATCTAACCATTCTTTAAGTTGAGGATAGAGGGTTTTATATTCCTCTAGTTTTGCAGTGTTTCCATTGTTTATTGCGTACAGTATGGTGTCTTCTGTGTTTACACTACCTACAACTGAACTGGGAATTCCATTGAATATGTTAACACCATTTATCTGACTTTTCATGGTGAGTTCTGGGTCATCACAGTTAAGAACCATGAATATTTTGTGGGGTTTGTTGTTTATAATGTCAGGATTTGCGTTTATGACTGTTCTGAAGTTGCTGAGAGCTGGGTCAAATAACCATTCGCAGATGATAATATCTGCATTTTCAATCAGAGATTTAAGTTTATCTGAGTTCATGTTTGCAATCTGGTCTCTGGTTCTGACATCAAATTGTACTAGCCATGTTGATGGGTCGTTTGAATTGTAACCTGGTTGTGTTGGATTTATGGTGTTCATAATGTTTTTAGCTGCCATATCAGTCATCAGAGTGCTTGTTGTTGAATCTATGATTAGAACTCTGGGATCTACAAGTCCAGTTTGACTACTTACATTTTCATTTTCATCAGAATTATTAGTCTCTAAATTTGTGTTAACTGAATCAGTGGGTGTTTCCTGGTTGGATTGTATTGTGTTATTGTTGTAGCCATTTTGGGTTGTATTTCCTTCTGCGGCTACGGTTCCACTTAAAATCAATATTAAAAATAAACTCATAACTATTATAATTGAATACTTTTTAACCAATTATATCACCAAAAATAATTGAATAATACAATATTTAATAGTTATTATTTAATTTTTATTAATACTTTTAGAGTATGATAACTGGGATTAGTATTACTAATCGTATGTATTGATTAAAAATCGTATGTGTATGTTAGAGTGTCTTAAGAATAGAAAATTAAGGTATGAATTAAGGTATAAATTAAGGTATGAAATAGGATATTAGAATAATTGCTCTATGGAAAATTAAGATAATTCATTTAACAAGAAGATAAACATGAAATAGTAATATTTCAATCCCAAAATGGTCTGATTTTAGTTCCCCTACAAGGATGTACTCAATTCAGAGCAAGAGTATTTCAATCCCAAAATGGTCTGATTTTAGTCCAGTCCAGTGACCTATGTAAATTTCTCAGGACTCAAATTTCAATCCCAAAATGGTCTGATTTTAGTATGAGAAATTGGACGTAAGAATACCCTCATACGTCATTTCAATCCCAAAATGGTCTGATTTTAGTACCAACACATTCACTTCTGTCTCCTTTTTGAAGTGTATTTCAATCCCAAAATGGTCTGATTTTAGTGGGGGAACATCAAGCAAGCGGAGGAATGAGAAAACAATTTCAATCCCAAAATGGTCTGATTTTAGTATCAATCTCTCTTCTCTTTAACTTACCAGTACTATCATTTCAATCCCAAAATGGTCTGATTTTAGTTATACTGTTCACCATCATTTAGGTTTTGCAAAATTTATTTCAATCCCAAAATGGTCTGATTTTAGTTCAGTAACTTGATGATTGATTGCTCTCGAAATGGAAATTTCAATCCCAAAATGGTCTGATTTTAGTTCAAATCATCCCCTCCAGTAATATTCGCTGCCAAGTATT
>JAHKLQ010000062.1 GCA_020854975.1 Methanobacterium sp. | reverse complement strand
CTATTCCTTCTAGGAAACATTCAGCGAAGTATTCCACCTGGTTGGTGGGTATGGAGAAACTCACTCTGAGGTAACGGTGCCCGAATTCTTTACTGGTGTAAGATCCTTCTCTAGCGAATATTTTACGTTCTATGAGGTAATCTGCCATTTCTCGTGGTGTAACACCAGTGTCGATCATGTCGATGGCCATCATGTTTCCATCTGAAGGGTAGACTGCTATGTGGGCCCCTTCCACCTGATCCACGGCCTGTTTGATGATGTCCTGGTTTTGGCGTGTTATTCCTTTCACTTTTCCTATCCAGTTTGGTTTGGATTCTATTGCTGCCATGGCCCCGTTTTGAGCTACTAGGTTGGTTCCCAGGTCGTTAATGACAATGGAACGGATGGAGTTGATTATTTCAGGTACCCCTATCACTGCACCTATTCTCATTCCAGCCATTCCATAAATTTTGGAGAAACTGTACACAGTTACGGTGTGTTCTGGACAGACTTTGGCCATGAGTTCGTGTTCTCTTGCAAAATCACGATAGGTGATATCATGTAAAAGATAAATATCATGATCCTCAGCAATATCCTTGAACTCCCTGCGTTCTTCCTTGGTGTAAGATGATCCCAGTGGGTTCAATGGATCAACCAGGGATATCAGTTTAGTATTTTTATCTAGATTCTCCCTTACCAGTTCTGGGGTGAGTTTGTAACCGCATTCCTCGTTGTATATGGGTACGGATTTAACATGATTCCCGAACCGGCTGGCGAAATTGTCTATAATGAGGTATCCTGGGTCACAGGTGATGGTGTTGTTTTCTGGCTCCAAAATATCATTGGCACATAGATAAAGGGATTCTGTAGCTCCTGCAGTCACCAGAATATCATATTCACTGCCCAATTCCAGATCATCCATGATGAGTTCTTTCAGGCGTGGGAAACCTTCTGGTGGTGGATATTTACAGTAATCGTTATCTTTGATACTGGCCATCATGGCCTCCATGATCCCATCCTTATCATGTAAATGGTTGGTGTTTTGACCCATCCAGATCATGTCCGGGTCGTTATAAACATAGTTGAAGAATTCATTAGCTGTTTTGAATCCTTTAGGCAGTACTTTTGCTGCTTTAGCGTACTTTTTGGGTGAAATCATATCTCTCACAACACAAATATCTCGACAATTACATCTTTTAGGACAAAATTAGTAATTTAGAATTACCGTAAGAAAATTATAGTCCTCCTTATGTAGGTAATCTCCTAAATACCATTAAATAATCACAATTTTCATTTTCACTGTTATTCTATTATTATGTTCTCTACTATCTCTTAATTACATCATCACTTAATTTAAAAGTATCTATCCCACTTACCGAAGACCACTATCCACAATGCGGAAACGAGTGCGCAATCCCTCAGGTCGACTGCGATGTCTTTTTAAGATAGCATATCTTTCCCCATTAACATCCCCTCTTTCCAGTTCCACCATGATCTTACTGCGATACTTGAGGATGGTTCCTCCTACCGGTTCTACCATTCCCTCTCCCTCAAAACTGGCATATACTTGGTTGGTGATAACCACTGCAATATCATGCTTTTGAGCGAGTCTGGTGAGGCGTCCCATCTGCCTTCCCAGCTCCAGGTTAAGCTGGGATGATTCACCTTCTCTAACACGGTACAGTGCAACAGCAGAGTCCAAGATGATAAGTTCCACGGGTTCTCCTGATTCCACCATTTTTTCAATTCTGCGAAGGACACTATCCTGTTCTATGAATGTGGATGGTTCAAACACTATGATGTTAGCAGCCAGAACACTGAAATCGGTTCCTGATATCTGTTTAACTCTTTCTATGGACAGGCCACCTTCAGTATCTACAAATACTCCATTTTTGCCACTTTTTGCATTTTGAACCAGGAGGTTAAGGGCTATGTTGGTCTTACCTGACCCTGGAGGGCCATAAAATTGGGTTATAACTCCTTTTTCCACCCCTCCACCAATAAGAGAATCAATTGGTGAAGATGTAGGTATTTTACCCTTTTCTTTCATGTTGGATAGAATTTCTGACATGTGACCTCTGATAAATTCATATTAATTAGTTAAATGGATTACTTTTGATATCTTTCTATTATTCTATTAATCTTAAATTAATATTTCTTTTTGTAATAATTAATATTTGTCAGGTATTAAGCACGGTTAGGATTGATTAAGAACTTCAGTTTTTAAAAACCCATGATTTACTTAGAAAATTGTATCCGGAAATTAAGAAATCACCTGAAGTAATTTTTTTATTCCTGCACCTTTCCTCAAGAT
Source organism: Methanobacterium sp. (assembly GCA_020854975.1). Classification (GTDB taxonomy): domain Archaea; phylum Methanobacteriota; class Methanobacteria; order Methanobacteriales; family Methanobacteriaceae; genus Methanobacterium; species Methanobacterium ferruginis. The sequence goes on along the minus strand of JAHKLQ010000062.1, from coordinate 19,540 downwards.
ATGTGGTGGAATGACTGTGAGGTCAATCACAGTAGAGGAAAGCCCACCCTTACAGGAGCCAGAATCAAGGATGATATCAGGATAGTTGTTCAATTCTCTACGTGCTTCCAGGGCTGATTTAGGGGAGGGGTTACCAGAGAGGTTGGCACTGGTCGTAGTAATGGGAAACTCCCTTGACAACTCCCGGCAAATCTTATTATCCGGGATCCGAATTCCAATTTTATCAGTTCCCGCAGTAATCTGGGAAGGAACATTTTCATTTTTATTCAAAATGAGAGTATAAGGTCCAGGGAGAATTTTCTGCATAATCCCCTTTGTTTGTTCATCAACAATGGCAATTTTCTCGGCATCTTCAATATTTGCAAGACATACAGACACCGGTTTATCCAGAGACCTTTTCTTCATCTGGTAAACATTTTTAACACCGGTTTTGCTGAATATATTAGCTCCCAAACCGTAAACTGTGTCAGTGGGGTAAACAACTGTTCCACCATTTCTTAACACATCCCTGGCCATTTTTATTTTTCCTTTCTCAGGAGTCTCTGCATTTATTTTAATGATCTTCATCTAATCTTCATTAAACTTTAAAGGTATATATTTTTTAGATTAGGGCAACCTGTTTAGATTAGGGTAACCTGCAAAATTATAGTAACATTAATTCTAATTTATTTATTGCATTTTCTTATAGGCAACAAAAGCAACACTTGGACATCCTCAATAAGTGTAATTTATTTTCATCTTCTGGGAGTGTTAATTCATCAGTCTTAGTAAAAAGAGTTCCATTCATGTAGATGTTAACATTTACACTAATACAACTCAATCATATAAATAGGACCTACTCCGATTATATAATAATATTATAACGAAGACTCTGAAAATAATTCTACATGAATAGTGATTGAAACTTACCTGATTAATCCTGCTTCCACACCCCATAAAAAAACTGGTTTCCCCATATTATAAAAAAATTAAATAATCATTGAATAAATTATTTTTATCATGAAAAATTTAATTATTCTTCTTTGAGAATGTTTAGGTAATCAGCTTTTTATTGGAGAATGTTGTTATACAAATTAGGTAACTCTGATTAAATAGGTAACCCTGATTAAAATTAATTAAGTTATAATATTATAGAAACCTTATAAAGTGTTATAAATTTTATAAAATCTTAAATTCGGTGTTTATACTATGCTTAACAAAGTAAGGCCCCAATTACAAAAATTCATCAAACCCCTAGCCAGTAAAATAGGGATACACCCTAACATCCTCACAATCATAGGATTACTGGTTAGTCTCCTGGCTGCCTATGCATTCAGCCAGAAAAACCTCCTGGCAGGTGCATTGCTCATACTTTTAAGTGGTTTTTTCGATGTGATAGACGGAGCTGTGGCCCGGAACAATAACACCAAAAGCAAATTCGGAGGATTCTTAGATTCAATCTCTGACCGCTTTGCAGATGCTTTCATAATCATTGGTATCATATACGGAGGATACGTAGACTGGTTCTTAGGTATTCTAGCATTAGTAGCCTCTTTAAGTGTTAGTTATGTTCGGGCCAGAGCCGAAGTAGAAGGAATAAAATGCGATGTTGGAATCGCAGAAAGAGCAGAACGCCTATTTATAATAATAGGTGGTGTATTCCTGGGATATTTCATCAACCCTTACTTCATAACCTTGGCCATTATTTTGGTAATCATCTTAGGATTCATAACCGTCTTGCAACGAATTTATCATTCCTGGAAGGAGCTTAAAAAACTTTAATCATGAATAATATTACATATGTGGTAATATGGATACAATAAAAAGGATTAATAAAGATTTAGAGCTTTTTGCAAAAAATATAAAAGAAATAGAATCTATAAAACTAATTGGTGAAGAAGAAAAAATAGTGGAAATGGCCGAGAACTATCGGGATGACACCAGGTACTACCTTGAACAGAAGGACTATATTACTTCTTTCGGTTGCATAACCTATGCACACGGACTTTTAGATGCAGTACGCCTTCAACACAACCTTATAATCGATGAATGAACATTACCATATATAATATTTGAATACTAACCAATATAGGTAAACATGAAAATCATATTCACTACCGACCTCCATGGAACCTCCTGGAAATATCAGCGAATACTTGAACTGGCCCAAAAATTAAAGGTAGATGCCGTTGTAAATGGTGGAGATCTCCTACCAGTAAATAGTGATCTAACCGTGCAGAAAGATTTTATCCTTAATTTTCTCGATGATTATTTTCATCAATACGAATCATCCAATATCTATCACCTCTCTGTTATGGGGAACACTGATTTTAAATGTTTCGACCCACTATTCAATGAAATCACATCTAATTATGATTACACTGAAAATTTATCTGCCCGGAAAGTTAAAATAGATGAATATGAATTTATTGGCACGGATCTCATGCCGGACTATCCTTTTCGCCTTAAAGACCGCTGTCGGTTAGACAATCCCCATGATGAATTTCCAGAGCAGTGCGGAAAAGGTTTATTATCCTCTCTTCAAGGATGGGAAGACATTGAAGACTGGTTTAATTATGCAAAAAAACTCCCTACTCTGAAAGAAGAGCTGGATAATCTTCCCCACCCAGAAAATGTGAAAAAAGCAGTTTATGTGATGCACATGCCCCCTGCATTCACTGGTCTGGATGTGTGCCAGGGAAATGTAACCGTTGGATCGAAATCAATTTACCATTTCTTCCGAAACAAACAACCCTTACTTTCTCTCCATGGTCATATACATGAATCACCAAAGATGAGCAGGATCTGGAACTCCAACATAAAAAACACCACTTGTATACAGCCCGGGCAGGATAATGAAGATCTGGTATATGTGATGGGTAATCTGGAGGAGATGGAGTTTCAAAGGTTCATCGAAATAGAAGACTTAAAAGATTCATCGATAAATAGAAGACTTAAAAGTACATAACAAACTAAATGTAATGAGAGATTAAATGAATTTCCAGGATCCTATTTTAAAAGAGGCTAAAAAAGATTTCAGATATTTATTAGACCGTGGCTTTCCTAGAACAGGGGCTTTAAACTTTGTAGGGAACCATTACCTTCTGGATCAGGTGCAAAGAAATTATCTAAACCGCACAGTTTTTTCCAAAGAGAAAATGGAAACCCGGAAGAGTAAACTAATACTTCTATCTGAAATTAAGGGTAAATGTGTTCTGATAGATGGTTACAATGTTCTTATTACTGCAGAAAGTGTCAGTAAAAGAGAGGATGAAGTTTTAGTTAACTGTGATGATGGGGTTATGAGGGATGTTAACGCTGTTTTCGGGAAGTACAAAGAAAATGAAAACACCCGAATTGCATTGAATTCTATCATATCCCTCTTGAAAATATTTAAACCCAAAGAAGTGCTTTTTTTCTATGATCGTCCAGTTAGTTTGAGTGGTGAGCTGGCCAGAAGTACTCAGAAAATTCTCCAATCACAACAAGTTCCAGGTGATGCCCGTACTGTGGAAAATGTGGACAAAAAATTGGTTACTTTATCCCAAGATCTTAGGGGTGTGGTTGCCACCAGTGATGGTATTATAATAGATAACGTGGAGAAAGTTCTGGATATACCCAGTTACATTGCCAGGTTAAATAAAAGTCAAACTAAGAATTAAAAATAGAATTTATCAGCTTTTGTTTCATTATCTTTTTAAAAATAAAATTAGGAATTTAAGGATATTTATTCAATATCCTCAAATCTGTTGCCGAGTTTTTCCATTACACCAGGGAGGGTGGTGTATTCCATTTCATCAGCTGGTAAGCGGTGAGGTTCAAATGGACCGTGTCTTCTCATGTACTCAGCAATATCTGATGCGAGTGCTCTGGATCTGTCGTATGCTGGGTCATCGAACATGTCAGCTGGTCCCACTAATTTACCGTCAGCTATCTGGAAACCTAGGGCCATAACCCTTGGAGGTCCGTCGAATCTTACTGGGTAAGCGTTTTTCTGTGCTACTGGCATTAATGGTCCGTTGTGTGATCCTCTCATCCATCCGCCCACTAGGTGTGGGAATGCAAATGGTTCCACAACTTCTCCTGCTGCTGGGAATCCGGATTGTGCTCTTACAACAGCTACTGGGTCATCTTTTCCCACGTATTTTCCTGCCATGAGGTTTAATCGTTCTGTGCTGACGGATGCAGCTATCTCTTTGTCATCTCTTCTTCTGATACGTTTTATTACATATCGGCTGATGGTGCCCAGGAGGGCCAGTAAATCGTACATTTCATCGGGACAGGTCATTTTAACTTTTTTGTGTTCCATGACATCAAATACTTCAAATTCAAATCCGTTGTGCATGGATGGGTCTATCACAAGGCCTGCGGTGGTGAATGGGTCTGCAAACATTTTGTATAGGGGCATGTTAAATGCGCCTGGTTCGGTTTTGTCACAGCAGAAAACCACTACTGGGTCACTGGGTCTTTCTTCAAATTCCATTTCTGCAACACCAGGACCCATACCTTTGATGTTTCCTGAGAATGTGTCTGATAGAAGGTCTTGACCTGCACCGTAGAGTTTTAGTTCTTTTGCAATAGCGGTTCCTTCTAAAAAGGCATGCCATGCCAGTTCATGGATTTCTTCGTTTTCTTCACCCTGTTGGTGGGTCATGATAAGTTCAGTGTCATCCCCACAATTGGTTACATAATAATCAATAAGAAGCTCTTCCTCTTTGGCTTTTGCAAGAATATCTTCGCACTTCTTTAATATTGCGGGGTGAGCTAATCCGTGACCTGCTATACTTCCAACATCTGCTTTTATTACACTAATGGTGGTTTTCATATTTTTACACCTCTAAAATAATCATGAACTTCTAAAACAGCATTCATATGCTGTAAAAGGGCCGTTCGATCCAATGAATATAAACCAGTTCTTTTAAGGAAACTAGCTTAGAAACAGATTTAACTGTTGTAATGAACCCTTTCTTATTAAAATCTTATGATGAAATAAACATATAAAATTTACTATGGCCTCATTTTAGCCCCTGAACCGAGAAAAACTCTCAACTTTTTTTGAAATTTTCTCGCACAGCCTGAGCCATTTCCATGGTAGTAAATTTTCCTCCCAGGTCTGGTGTGGTGAACACTCCCTCTTTCAGAACATTCATGAGCGCCTGTTCGATTTTTAAGGCCTCCTCAGACTCTCCTAAAAAGTGGAGCATTGCAGATGCAGATAAGATCATGGCAGTGGGATTAGCCACACCATTACCAGCTATATCAGGAGCAGAACCATGCACTGGTTCAAATAATCCATTAACATCCCCAATATTGGCAGAAGGTGCCATTCCCAGACCTCCAACGAGCCCAGCACCCTCATCAGACAATATATCCCCAAAAAGGTTGGTGGTAACCAGTACCTGAAACCTGTAAGGATTGGTGATTAAGAACATGGCAGCGGCATCCACATAGACTTCATCAACCTCAAAGTTAGGGTAATCATCCATATCCATGTATTCCTTTGCCACCTTCCAGAAAGCATTTTTAAAAACTCCATCAGTCTTTTTAAGTACATTAGCCTTGTGTACTGCAGTTACTTTGGTTTTTCCTCTTTTCAATGCTTCCTTAAATGCAACCTGTGATATACGTTCCGATGCTTTTCTGGTAACCACCCTGAGAGCCGTGGCTCCTTCTTCAGTTTCCTGTTCAACCCCTGAGTATAATCCTTCACTATTCTCGCGAACTATTAAAAGATCCAGATCAGGGTATATGGATTTCACTCCAGGATATGATTTAACTGGCCTCAAATTAGCATAGAGATCCAGCTCCCTTCTGAGAGTTATTATTGCACTTTTCTGACCAGGAACCGTGGTAACCGCTCCAAATAGTGTTGCATCAGAATTTCTAGCCATTTCTATGGTTTCATCAGGTAAGGTGGTCCCTGTCAACTGGTAACATGCATTTCCAGCCTGTGCTTCCTGGAATTTAAATTCCAGATCTGATGCCTTCAATATATGCAGAGCAGCCTCCATAACCTCTGGACCGATTCCATCTCCAGGTATCAATGTGATTTCATACATTATATCACTATATTCCATTTTAAAATGGTTAAACTATTGTTATTGTAATCTTACCCTTATTTTATTATGTAATCTCTATTTGTTATCTGTTGTCTATTAACCATCCATCTAAAATATAAGTAAGGTATAATCTGTAGACTGTTACTCAGAAAATTATGAATTAAAAATTATGATATTATATATAAATTTAGAATAATCAATTTTCCAGAGAAAAAACATGAACAGAAACTTAACTGAATGTTTAAAGATTATATCTGAGGCCATATCATCATTGTAAAAGCCATATCATCATAGTAACATATATGTCATTTTCTGTTAGTTAAAAAATTGTTTAAACAATTTAAAATCCTTGAATTATAATTAATAAGGATATGGTAAGGTTAATCTAATTTAAATGCAATGTTGAGGATTTTTTCATTTTTTAATCATGGCAAAAATATATGGCTCAGAAATGAAATAATATATCTTTCTAATAACTTCATGCTTCAGAGATGATGTATGAATTCAAATCCATATAATATATTAAATTAATTTTTCAGGGGAAACTAAAATGGAAGTGGACAAAAACGTGCAAAGATTGATTGAAACATTGAAAGATGAAGATGAAATTGTGCAGGTTCAGGCTTCAGAAATGCTTGAAGAAATTGGAGAACCTGCTGTGGAACCACTTATTGATGCCCTGGAGGATGAGGATAAAAACATTCGGAAAGGAGCAGCAAAGGTGCTGGGTTTAATTGGTGATGCGCGAGCCATCACTCCTCTTATTGAAACTATGAGTGATGGAAATAAATGGGTGCGCAGGGCAGCCTCAGGAGCCCTGAGCAACATGGGAGATTCTGCTGTGGAACCACTGATCCAGACTTTGAAAGATGATGACTGGAGAGTTAGAGGCGGAGCTGCCTGGGCTTTAGGTAATATAAAAGCTCCCGAAGCAGTAGGGGCCTTGATTGAAACCATGAATGATGATAGTGGATTTGTAAGAGCTGGGGCTGTAATGGCTCTTGGAAACATTGGTGGAGATGATGCTGAAAAAGCACTCAACAAAGCATTGACAGATAAAAGTAGTTACGTTCGCAGAGTTGCTGAAAATTTTCTAAATAAAGAGTGAATATTTATTATAAACAAACATCGTAGCAGATTTTTAATTAATTTCCATAAGAGATCTTAAACTGAGACATCTTACTAAAGGGTTACCAATCCTGAGATGTATAAAAAAAGTGTTAAGTGGGTGACAAATGAAAGTTAGTGTTATTGGTGCATCAGGTAGAGTAGGCAAGGCAGCAGCCTTTTGCCTGGCTGAAGAAAGCGTTGTAAGTGAAATGGTGCTGTTATCACGGGAAAAAAGTTTAGATCAGATCCAGGGAGAAGCCCTGGATATGAATGATGCTATGGCTGCCAAGGATATTCGAGTATCTATAACCCCTTCCTGCAATTTTGAGGATATGGCCGGCTCCAAAGTTGTGGTAATAACTGCAGGTGTTCCTCGCACCGCTGATATGACCCGTATGGATGTAGCCATTCCCAACGCAAAAATTATCAGCGAATATTCTCGATTAGTTGCTAAATACGCCCCAGAATCCATAATTTTAGTCGTTACCAACCCAGTGGATGTTATGACATATGTAGCCTACAAAGCTTCTGGTTTTCCCCGAAACAGAGTTATCGGGCTGGGAAACCACCTTGATTCTTTACGGTTAAAGAATGTCATTGCCCGACATTTCAATATCCATGTCAGTGAAATACACACCAGAATTATAGGAGAACATGGGGAACACATGGTGTTACTTTTAAGTTCCACATCTGTAGGTGGAATACTGGTTGACGACTTTCCCCAGTACCAATCATTTGATGTGGATGAAATTGTGGAGAAAGTGAAAAATGCTGGCAGTTATGTCATTAACAAGAAAGGAGCCACAGAATATGGACCTTCCTTTGCTATTGCCAATATTGTGAAAACCATCCTCAACGACGAAAAGAGGATATTAACCCTCACCACCTTTCTGGATGGGGAAATATATGGAGTTAGTGATGTTTGCCTGGGTGTACCTGTGAAGTTAGGGGCAAATGGTGTTGAAAGAATAATTAAAGTTAAAATGAATGAAGATGAGTTAAATAGTTTTAAAATAGCTGGAAAAGCTGTTAAAGAATCCACAGAAAAAGTAATGTCCCATTTGAATGGAAATTTAAATAGTTCTTCTGAAGAATAAGTGTCTCCTGAAAAATAAGTGAAATAATTTAAAAAAAATGTGTTAATAGTTTAGAAACTGTTGCTGTGTAAGAAACAGTTGTTCTAAACCTTTAATTTTTAACTATTACTAACTAATTCTTTATCCTTACTAACACAGAACCTACCTACGTACTGGTGTCGGTACTATTTGGTGTGGGTGTAGGTGTTGGTGTGGGTGTAGGTGTGGTATTCTTTTTAGTTGTATTAGTGTTAGTGGTAGTGGTGGTCTTGGTTTTGTAAGTAGTGCCTGTATCATCACTACTACTACCACTATCATTCGTTTTATTAGTCACATTAAGGGTGAGATTCCCAGCAGAATTCAAAACCCCAGTAAAATAACCCCCGATAAAAGCCAGTACGACAACTACCGCTATTAAGGCTATGTGTAATTTCTTCATACTAATCACTATCACTCCATTTCATAAAAGATTTTAAGGTCCATTTTAATTTCTAAGATCCATATTAATTGTCTAAGTCCATTTTAATTTCTAAGATCCATATTAATTGTCTAAGTCCATTTTGATCAATGAACATATAAAAAAGTATCCTAAAGAAATAATCTTATAAAGGATTTTATTGTCTGTTTCATCTCTATCACTGCCCCTATAAATAAACTTACATTTAATTAAACTAAGGTGTGGTAATTACTAAAGGGGTGTGTATTAATTACCCACTGGAAACGTTTATATAAATGTTCATTTATAATTAATTTATAGCATACTTTTTAAACAATGTATAAATTGATCCTTTAATTAGGGTTTTTGTTTCAAATATAATCTTTATCGGAAAATCCTTTCCGGTAAGTTTATATTTATGTTTGCTTAAATATGATCGGCTTATACAATACTAAACCATCTATTAACAAACAATATGTAACCATAAAACCAACAGCCAAGGCATTAACATGATAAAAATTGGGATTTTAAATCTACAGGGAGATGTTTCCGAACATCAGGCCATGACAAAAAAAGCCATTAGAAAAATGAATCTTGAAGCCGAGGTTATGAAAGTAAAAACAGCTCTAGAAGTAACAGAATGTGATGGAATTATTATTTCTGGGGGAGAAAGTACTGTTATCGGCAGACTCATAGAAGAAAATGGAATAGATGAAATAATCAAGGAAAATAAAATCCCCGTACTTGGTACCTGTGCAGGCATGGTATTATTGGGCCAGGAAACTGATTACCAACAGCCTTTGCTGGGGCTGATACCTATGAAAGTTAAAAGAAATGGGTTTGGAAGACAAAAAGTATCATTTGAAGCGGAATTAGAACTAGAAATGATGGATAATCCTTATCCTGGAGTTTTTATAAGAGCGCCCTATGTCTCTGCAGTAAAAAACAAGGCCAACATCATGGGCCGAATTCATGATAAAATCATTGCTGTGGCATATGAAAATCATCTTGCCACTGCATTTCATCCAGAACTTACTGGTGATACTCGAATTCACGAATATTTCATAAAGGAGGTATTAAATTGTGTGGAATAGCAGGAGTGGTATTTAAAGATAAAAAACTTCATCCCGTGGGCAAGTTCATGACCCGTATGCTAGACGCTCTTCAACACAGAGGGCCTGATTCAGCAGGATTCGCCATATATGGTGGTCTTGGACTTGATGAACATGAATACTTACTGAACATCGAAGTCAAAGAAAAACCAGGACTCCTTGAAGAAGTTAAAGGTAAAGTAAACACCGCTTTTCCTATTGAAAGCGAAGAAATCATCCCTTCAGTGGAAAATTATATCATATACCGTTGTAAAGTAGCTTTAGACTCCTTTTCACAACTTAAACCACTGATCATGGATGTGGACAAAATCGAGGATGTTATGGTTCTCAACGGAGCCCATTCCTTTGAGATGATCAAGGATGTGGGGCTGGTCAAGGAAATTGCAGCCCGTTACAACACCGAAGATAAAATGGGCACTCATGCTATTGGCCACACTCGTTTTTCCACTGAGAGTATAGTGGATCGATACCACGCCCACCCTTTCCAGAGTTACATCATACCAGATATCACCGTGGTTCACAATGGACAGATCACCAATTACTGGAAGATAAGGGATCCTCTGGAGCGTAAAGGACATATTTTTGAAACCAACAATGATACAGAATGTATTGTCCACTACATTGCCGATAAACTGGCCCAGGACTACAGCCTAGAAGAAGCCCTGGAACAATCAGTGAAGGATATGGACGGTCCTTTCTCCTATATTGTAGGCACACCCAATGGAGTGGGAATTGCCAAGGACCAGTTGGGTCTGAGACCGGGAGTTATGGCTGAAAACAATGAGGTTTTTGCTGTTGCCTCTGAAGAAGTGGCCCTCCGAGAAGTTATGGATACCTCAGATATTGACCAGATATCACCAGGAGAGAGCCGTGCTTACACCATCTAAGGATGTGGAAAAAATGAAGGAATTTAAAATTAACGCTCAACAAAAAACACCCAGGGAAATTAATCGAGCAATTAAACAGGCTTCCCAGGAAAATGACCGCATCATAATTGAAAACCCCAACGCCATGCATTACCTAATTGCAGGACTCAGCAAACCTGTTGATGTCGTTGTTGATGGTTCCGCAGGTTATTTCGCTGCAACCATGATCCATGGAGCCCGAGTACACATCAACGGAAATGCTGGCTGGTTCCCTGCAGACAATATGACTGAAGGAGAAGTTATCATTGATGGTTCAGCTGGAGACGGTGTAGGTCAGGGAATTTATGGTGGAACTGTGGTGGTTAGGAAAGATGTGGGTTCCCGTACCGGAGAAATCATGAAAAACGGAACCATCATTGTGGGAGGAAACTCAGGATTCATGAGCGGCCTGTTTATGATGGGTGGCAGAATAATCGTCTTGGGGGACATTTCTGATGATGCAGGAGAATCCATAATCCGAGGAACCATCTATGTAGGTGGCGAGATCAAAAGTCTGGGTAAAAACGCCAAAATAGAAGAACTGGAAGAAGAAGAAAGAGCCGAGTTAAAGGAACTCCTGGAAAACTATGATTTCCACCTTGAAGAAGCAGATTACCAGAAATTCCATAAAATAGTACCCCGCAGTGCCAGGCCATTCTATGGTCAGGAATCAGAGGAGGGATAAGAATGACCCAAAACCATAAAGATCAAAAGAATGTGGCTCTGGTGGGAACTCCCTGCCACATCATAGCTGCCGAAAAAATGGAACACTATCCTGATATTATAGGTGAAGTTCCAGTGGATTTCAAATTAGGGCTCTTCTGTATGGAAAACTTCTCCCACACCTACCTCAAAAAGTTTTTATCTCAAAATAATGTTGAAATGGATGATGTGAAAGAGTTCAGAGTGGAAAAAGGACAATTCTGGGCCTACCTGAAAAATGGTGAGGTGTTTAAAGTACCATTATCCAAAGCCAAGGTATGTATGAGGAAAAACTGCCAGGTGTGCATGGATTACACCTCAGAACTAAGTGACCTTTCAGTGGGAAGTGTGGGTTCAGCCCCAGGATGGTCCACAGTCATCGCTAGAACCCAAAAAGGCCTTAAAGCATTACAACAAGCTGAAAATGAAGGTTACATAGAAACCCAGCCCATCCCTGATTCAGGGGTTGTTTTATTAGAGAAATTAGCTAATAAAAAGAAGAAAGAAAATAAGGAAGAAATAAGGAAACGAGAATCTGTTGCTCGTCCTGTGCTCTACCGTAGATATATTAATGACGAGGAATTCACTGAAGAAGTTGCCTCCTGCCAGTTTGCTGACCTTAAATCTGACATCATTGATGTGGGTAGCTGTGTACTCTGCGGAGCCTGTTATTATGCCTGTCCTGAGAACATAATAGCCATCGAAGATAGAAAACCACAACTGAAAGGAAATTGTCCTCCTGAATGTAACCTGTGTTATGTGGCCTGTCCCCGTACCTACTTATCACAGGAAGTTCTAAACCGGGACCTGGACCAGAAAGCCCTGGGAAACTACCTCAAAATAGTATCTGCCCGTGCACCCAGTGTTGAAGGTCAGGATGGGGGAGTGGTTACTGCTCTTCTGAATTACCTCTTAGATCATAACATAATAGAACAGGCCATTGTGGTGGATAAGATGGATGATAATCCCTGGAAACCCGAAGCCATCCTAACTTCCCAGGTGGAAGATGTGATGAAAGCCGCTGGTACCAAATACTCTGCCTGCCCTGTTTTCAAAGTACTGAAAGATAATGCTGAAAATAATTCTAAAAAAGAATCTACAAAGGAGGTGTCCTAGATGCCTTTTAAAATTGAGAGAAACCGGGATCTGTGTCTTAGAAATTTTGACCGCCCTGGCTGTTGCTGGTATTTATGCGATAACCGGGATGAAAATTTATGTAAGAACTGCTATTCCTGTTACAATAACTGTCCCCACGATGTTTACGAGATAGTGGATGATGAACCATATCCCCTGCACCATGAAAACTGTGTGGGTTGCCGTATCTGTGAGGAAATGTGCCCCAACGATGCTATAGAAGTCCGGGCCGTACCTGAAGATGTGCGAAATGTGTGGAGCTTCAATGACCTGGTGGAGATCAACCGTAAATCCACCGAAGGATCCTACAAAGTCCGAGGATGCGGTGCCACGCGCCCTATTCCCACCTTTGATGATCTGGTGATTGTACCTGCTCAAGTTTCCCGACCACCCATCGACAAATACAGGGAACCTTGCAACACCAAGGTAGTTCTGGGAAGCCGTTATGCTGAAAACCCACTGGTTCTGGACACACCCATAATGATCGCTGCCATGAGTTTCGGAGCTCTCTCCAAAGAAGCCAAGATCGCACTGGCCATGGGTGCCACCCTGGCTGGTACTGCCACCAACACTGGTGAAGGAGGAATGCTCCCTGAAGAAAGAAAATACGCAAATAAACTCATAGCCCAGTATGCATCAGGCCGTTTCGGTGTTAGCGCCGAATATCTGAACAATTCAGATGCAGTGGAAATTAAAATTGGTCAAGGTGCAAAATCAGGAATGGGAGGTCACCTCCTGGGTGAAAAAGTCACCGCTGAAGTTTCCAAAATAAGAATGATACCAGAAGGTACCGATGCCCTAAGCCCAGCCAGGCACATGGATATTGTGGGACCTGAAGATCTAAGTATGAAGATCAGTCAACTCCGGGAGATCACCGACTGGAAAGTACCTATAATGGTGAAATTTACCAGTGGCAGAGTCAGTGACGATGTGAAAATCGCTGCTAAAGCCGGAGCTGATATTGTGGTGGTGGATGGTATGCAGGGAGGAACCGGAGCTGGACCAGATGTGGTCACTGAACATAGTGGAGTACCCACCATAGCTGCCATTGTTGAAGCAGATGAAGCCCTTAAACATATCAACCTTCGGGAAGAAGTGAGCTTAGTTGCTGCTGGTGGAATAAGAAACGGAGCTGATGTTGCCAAAGCCATAGCCCTGGGAGCCGACGCATGTTACATAGCCACCAGCGCCCTGGTAAGTATTGGTTGCCGTGTCTGCCAGATGTGCTATGCTGGAACTTGCAAAAAAGGAATAGCCACCCAGAACCCACAGCTACGACGGAGACTGGACTACATGGAAGGTGGAAAACGTGTGGCCCGTTACATTGAAGCCATGACCGAAGAAGCAGTGATGTTAACCCAGCAGGCTGGAAACACCGATCTCTTGAAACTTGAGAAAGATGATCTTCGAGCTCTCACCGTAGAATCTTCAGCTATGACTGGAGTTAAAATGGCTGGTCTGGAAGCACCTATAAGGAGTTAAAACCAGTTATTAAACTCCTTTTCATTTATTCTTTATTAAATTTTTTTTAGAGTTTTATTTCTTTTTTTCCTTTTTAATGATTTTTTATATTATGAATGATTTCCTAAATCATTTTAATTAACTAAAATAGTCAATAGCTTAATTTTATCACTATATTTTATTTTTTTGAACTTTCGAGCAGTTAGTAATAAAAAGTTATATATATTACAAAACCATAATCGGAAGTAGGTTTCCCCCAACCTATTGCCAGTGATTGCCGGTTTCATTATTTCCGGCTGAATTCATTAGGAAAAATCTGGTAAAAAGGAGGGAACTTATGTGAAACATTTTTCAAAACAAACACAAACACGAAATAAACCAAATAAATAGTTCTATTTGAGTAAAGGAGGAAAAATTAATGGATCCTATTCTTAGTAGTGGTGATACTGCCTGGATGTTAATATCCACGGCATTAGTAATTCTTATGACCATACCTGGAGTAGCTCTTTTTTATGGAGGGCTTATTCGTCGAGAAAACGTTTTAAATACTTTATTTCTTTCATTTATAACCTTTTCCATAGTAAGCGTGCTATGGTTTATCTATGGATATGACCTGGCATTTGGTTCTGATATATGGGGAGTGTTAGGTAATTTAAGCAATCCCTTTTTCAATGGAGTATTAGAATCTGGTGCTTTGTCCAGTTACGCTCCCACCATACCTGAAGCACTTTATGCTGTGTTTCAAATGACATTCGCTGCCATTACTGTGGCACTTATCAGTGGAGCCATTGTAGAACGGATGAAGTTTTCTGCCTGGTTGGCCTTTGTTCCTCTCTGGTTAACATTGGTGTACCTTCCCATCGCCCACTGGGTATGGGGCGGAGGATGGTTAGCACAGATGGGCGTCCTGGACTTTGCAGGAGGAATAGTAGTACATTTAAGCTCAGGTATAGCTGCCCTGGCCATGGTATTATTAGTAGGAATTCGTAAAAACGCCAAATTACTTCCCCACCATCTGGGATATTCAGTGATTGGTACCGGACTTTTATGGTTCGGATGGTTCGGATTCAACGCTGGATCAGCACTAGGTGCAAGCAACCTGGCAGTTTCAGCCATGATCGTTACCAACACCTCAGCAGCCATGGGAATGTTGACCTGGGTACTTATGGACAAACTGAACACAGGAAAACCAACCCTTTTAGGAGCTTTATCAGGAGCTATCGCAGGTTTAGCCACCATAACACCTGCCGCAGGCTATGTAAATGTTACTTCAGCAATAATCATTGGTTTCGTATCTTCAGTGATCTGTTACTATGCAGTAAGTCATCTCAAACCATTAATTGGCTATGATGATGCCCTAGATGTATTTGGGATTCACGGGATGTCTGGGATTGTAGGAACTCTAGCTGCAGGCATATTCGCCACCCCTCTAATAAACAGTGACATAACAGGAGGACTCATAGCAGGTAACCCTGCTCAACTGGGCGTTCAACTCCTGGCAGTTGTTTCTGTTGGCCTTTACTCTTTCGTAGTTACTTATCTCATCGGTTTGGTTATTAAAAGAACTATCGGCCTTAGAGTTGAAGATGATCATGAAGTGCAGGGCCTGGATATTAACCTGCACGAGGAATCCGGTTACAGACTATCATAGGCAGCTATAAAAATATAAAGCTGCCATACTCTCAGTATAATACAAGTATTGAGGTGATCAAATGAAAAAAATCATAACCATCATCAGACCTGACAAACTGGAAGATGTTAAACAGGCCCTTGAAGATATTGGCTGTCATGGAATGACAGTTAAAGAAGTTAAAGGTAGAGGAATACAACTAGGAATTACCGAAA
Source organism: Methanobacterium sp. (assembly GCA_020854975.1). Taxonomy (GTDB): domain Archaea; phylum Methanobacteriota; class Methanobacteria; order Methanobacteriales; family Methanobacteriaceae; genus Methanobacterium; species Methanobacterium ferruginis. Next base: position 3,721 of record JAHKLQ010000062.1, on the reverse strand, counting down.
GTTACCGGGGCACAGATTATAAAGTTGATCTGCTTCCCAAAACACAGATAGAAATTATTGTCAAAAGTGAAGATGTGGACGGGATCGTAGATGCCATTGTCCAGAGCGCTCAGACCGGTTGTATTGGTGACGGGAAAATCTTCATATCTCCTGTAGAAGATGTGGTACGTATCCGGACCGGAGAAAGGGGAGAAGAAGCCATTTAAGATGAATATTAAAACTTAGCATTTAATTTTCCCTTTTTCAATCTTTTTCTTTTAATCTTTTCAACCTTTTCTTTTAATTTATCTTTTTTTATACAGTATTTTAGGATATATATAAGATATATCTACTTTTAGGACATGTTAGCTAATGTGAGTTTTAAGAAGATCTTTTTAAATTTTGGATAATTTAACAAACTACTTACTGAATATTGTGTTATTCTACTATATATTTCCGGATAATCTTAGCAAAAACCTACAATGAGGTTTTTTTAACTGCTTTATAACGAAACATTTATAAGGAGGAAGGTACAATGATCAGTTGTCGGAAGTATGCTTCCGATATCCGGTAAATGTGGGAGTGAGGTTTTCATGAAATAAAAAGAAATGAAAAGATGGGAAATGGAAAAAAAGCTTTAGGCTACCTGACCTAAGCTCATTAGAACCAAAATTTCTTTAATAACAAAAAAATCGTGTTTGTATCTTTGTTTACAAAAATATTGGAAAATTAAAAAAATAAAATTTAATTAAAGGAGGAAAATCAATGGATGTTTTAAGCTCTGGTGACACTGCCTGGATGCTCATGTCCACTGCACTGGTACTGTTAATGACCGTGCCTGGAGTAGCACTCTTCTATGGAGGTCTCACCAAGAAAGCAAATGTATTAAACACCATGTTCATGTCCCTTATTGCTTTCGCCATTACCAGCATCATCTGGGTATTATATGGTTATCAGTTCGCATTCGGGGCAGACATGTTGGGCGGAATAATAGGAAACCCTACAAATCTATTGTTCAGCGGAATAGGAGTAGACCAATTATCTGGAACCATACCTGAAACGGTATTCATAGCTTTCCAGTTGACATTCGCCGCCATAACTGTAGCTCTGATCTCTGGAGCCGTAGTGGAAAGAATGAAGTTCTCTTCATGGATGGTATTCGTTATTGCCTGGGTATCCCTGGTATATGTACCCATTGCCCACTGGGTATGGGGTGGAGGATTCCTGAGTGCATTAGGTGCTCTGGACTTTGCTGGAGGTACTGTGGTACACATCAACTGTGGTGTAGCTGCCTTGGCCTTGGTATTGCTCTTAGGTAAACGTAAAGAAGTTAAATTATTACCACACAACCTGGGATACTCCGTTATTGGTGCAGCCCTACTATGGTTCGGTTGGTTCGGATTCAACGCAGGATCAGCCCTAGCTGCAGATGGACTGGCTGGTCAAGCTTTCATTAATACTAACACCGCCACTGCCGCAGCCATGATCTCATGGGTCATAATCGACTACCTGAAAACTGGTAAACCAACTGTCCTGGGTGCAATAACCGGTGCAGTGGCTGGATTAGTCGCAATCACACCAGCAGCAGGTTTCGTGACTGTACAAGGTGCAATAATCATCGGTCTAGTGACCAGTGTAGTTTCATACCTCTCCATAAGCTACCTGAAACCCAAACTGGGCTACGACGATGCTCTGGACGTATTCGGTGTCCATGGTATGTCTGGTTTATGGGGTGCTCTGGCCACAGGTTTATTCGCCGCACCATTCATCAATGAAGCAACAGGCCTGTTCTATGGTAACCCTGAACAATTACTGATCCAGATAATAGCAGTGGTTGTAGTATTTGTTTACAGCTTCGTGGTCACCCTGATAATAGGTAAAATCATTGACATGGTCATGGGATTACGCGTGGAAGACAAAGAAGAAACCGAAGGACTGGACATTTCTCTACACGAGGAGACCGGTTACCGTATTTAATAACACGAGCCATGAGGTGATATGATGAAAGAAATTGTGGCTATAATCAGACCCAATAAACTGGATGAAGTTAAAGATGCCCTTGAAGAAACTGGATGTCATGGAATAACTGTGACTGAAGTTAAAGGTCGTGGAAGACAGTTAGGAATAACTGAAAGCTACAGAGGAAGTGATTACCGAATAGATATGCTACCCAAAACCCGTCTGGAAATTGTGGTAGAAGATGCGGATCTAGAGAAAGTAATTAAAACCATTGTAGAAACAGCGCAAACCGGGGATATTGGAGATGGAAAAATATTCATCTCACCCGTAGATGACGTTGTTCGTATCCGAACAGGAGAAAGGGGAGAAAAAGCCGTTTAACTACCCTCCCAATCCTACCTTCATCCCCCTTTCTCTTTTTTTATTTTTTTTAAGATTAATTTTATAAGATTACTAATTTTCTTCTAATTTTAAAACTAAATACAATCTATCAACATTTTTATAAGTTCTCTTTTTAATTAAATAATTGATAAATGAAAAAGGCATAAGAATATGTACCAAGAAATAATCCCAAAATTATATTTGATTAAAACAGGCAAACCCAGTTGCCAGTCATATCTTATCTCAGGGGATGAAATGAATGTTCTTATCGATCCTGGGATAAATCAGAACTTTGAAATCTTAAAAAAAGATATCCAGGATATAGGAATTGACATGAACTCATTGGATATGGTTATTAATACCCATGAACATGTGGATCACTTTGGAGCCAACATTTATCTGCAGAAAAAATTGCCAATTATAACTCACCGCTACGCAGCCACTAAAATAATGTCAGCTGATGATGAAGTTCTGCGTTGCCGGGCACATGGACATGATCCTCATGGATATCATGTGCACATGTGGTTAGAGAATATGAATGTTATTAATCTGGGAAACTGGTTTTTAAAGATATTTCACACTCCTGGACATACTTCTGGATCATTATGTATCTATGAACCCCGTAAAAGAATATTAATTTCTGGTGACACGGTATTTGCTCAAGGCACTATATCTAACATATCAAGCTCAGGTAGCTATGGTGAGTACATAAACTCCCTAGCCCGACTCAATACCCTGAAAATAGACCTATTACTTCCTGGTCATGGAGATATATCCACCAATGTCGAAGAAGACATTGAAAAAGCCACTGCAAATGCATTAAAAAAGCATGAAAAATTTTTAAATCAATAAAAAGCTTCGAAGACTAAAAAAATAAATATTTTCTTATTTTATTTAATACACATATAACTGCACAAAATTATTAGAAAAGTGTAAATGATCATTTAAATGAATTTTGTGATAGTTTTAATATTTGCTATAAACAATTACCGTGAATAAAATGCCTGAATTACCCAGTGTGGAGGTCTTCAAACAATACTTTGATAAAACTTCCCTCCACCAGCAAATAGTAGATGTGAAAGTGCTAAGTCCAGAGATTCTAGTGGACACAGAAAGTAACAAGATGAAAAAAGCTTTAAAAAAGCACGAATTCATCGATAGCCAACGCTATGGGAAATACCTTTTCGGAAAACTGGATAATGGTTTATTTTTAATAATACACTTTGGAATGACTGGATTCCTAGATTACATTTCTGAAAATAAACATAAACACCATCAACTACTTTACAGTTCTAGAAGTTCCAAACATCCCCGCTTGCTAATTGAGTTTTCAGGTGGTGATTTCCTGGCCTTTGATGATGCTCGTAAATTTGGGAAACTGGGCTTAACCTCTGATCCAGAT
>JAHKLQ010000154.1 GCA_020854975.1 Methanobacterium sp. | reverse complement strand
TGAACCTTGGAATACTGAGATGGTACCTGGAGGCACGTAAATGAAATTCAAGGACTTTATCAAAGACAAACGAGTCATACTCCTCATTGTACTGGTTATTGGTAGTATAGCTGCCATTTCTGTCTTCGGAATCCAGGAAGGTTTAGATCTTAAGGGTGGATCCACCATACAACTCCAACTGGAAAAACCTGTTGACACTGACACCATGAACACAGTAACTGCAGTCCTGGATAAGCGATTGAACATATTCGGGGTTAAAGATGTTAAAGTATACCCCAGTGGGAATCAGAATGTGATTGTGGAGATTGCAGGTGTGCAACCTGATGATGTGGCTAAGATCGTTGGAAGTAATGGTAAATTCGAAGCCAAAATCAATAATCAAACTGCACTGGTAGGATCCGACATCACCAATGTACAGCCCTACCAGGTTACAGGTACTCAATGGACTGTTCCCTTCACCGTATCAGTAGAAGGTGCTGAACGGTTTGCTGAGATAGCTAAGGGTCAGGCTGGTACCCCAGTGGAAATGTACCTGGATGATCAGTTAATTACTTCCCCTGTACTTGAAGCGGGACTGGCTAATGGACAGGCATCCACTGATGTGTCCATTACCGGAACAGCTGAAACTAAAGAAGACGCTGAAAATGAGGCTAAAAGCATTCAAACCCTGTTAAAATCAGGTGCTCTGCCTGTTAAGGTTGAAATAGTGGGTGTGAGTAGTGTATCTGCAGAGTTAGGTGATCAATTTAAAAATGGTGCACTCATAGCTGGTGTTTTAGCCCTGCTGGTTATTGCTGCTATTATCATTATAAGATACCGCAGACCCATACTGGTTGTTCCCATCATGTTAACCAGTCTGGCAGAACTCGTTCTGATATTGGGTACGGCTGCTGTGATTCAGTGGAACATTGACCTGGCAGCCATTGCTGGTGTATTGGCAGCCATTGGTACTGGTGTGGATGACCAGATTATCATCACTGACGAGGTTCTTAAAGGGTTTAAAGAGAAAAAAAGGATGGCTGGACTGCGCACGCGCATTAATAATGCATTCTTCATTATATTCGCAGCTGCTGGAACCCTCATTGCTGCCATGTTACCACTGGCCTATATAGGGTTCAGTCGAGGAGCCACCGGAATAGGAGTGCTCTCTGGATTCGCATTCACCACTGTCCTGGGAGTTCTCATTGGAATATTCATCACCAGACCAGTGTATGCTAAATTCATTGAAATGGTATTGGATAAAAGGTAGGGAAAATCTATTAAGATCCCTACTAAACTTTTCCAATCCAATACACCCCCCTTAACCTTAAATTTTTTTTCCCATTTTTTTTGGATGTTATTTTTTTTATATTGTTTTATTTTGAGTAATTTCTAAGTTTTTCGACTTCTAACCCCATTTAAATCCATAAATTATTTTCTCCCTGGAATGGATAATCTTATAAAATATTATCAGAATATAATCCTTTAGAACAGAACTTAACCGGGTGAAATATGAAAACTCCCAGGGAATTGAAGGTAAAACCTATTAAAAATGGTACAGTTATTGACCATATAAGTGCCAATAAAGCCCTTAAAGTCCTTAAAATATTGGGGCTTCCCAGTCCAGAAACTGCGGTGACTGTGGCCATGAATGTGCAGTCCAGTCAGATGGGAAGTAAGGATATTGTTAAAATAGAGGGAAGAGAACTGGCATCAAGAGAAGTGGATGAAATAGCACTTATAGCCCCCCACGCTACTATTAACATCATTCGAGACTATGAAATCATAGGAAAGGGTAAAGTTAACCTCTTGGATGAAATTAACAACATTCTCACCTGTTCCAATCCTAACTGTATCACCAACACTGATGAACCAGTGAATACACGATTCAGTGTTATGGAAAAAGAACCTTTAATCCTCCGCTGCCATTACTGTGAAAGAATTATGGACCAGGCAGAAATTGAAACTCAGTTCAGATTATTTTAGGATATAGGCTCCCTCAACCTTTTTATCCACTTATTATATTACTTTTTATCTTCTGTAAATTTTTAATTAAGGTCATGAAAAATTAACATCACAAAAATTTTAAAAGAGGGGATATTGATGGAAACTGCACGTGAAATACTAGAAATCAGAACATCCGAAAGGGTGGAAATCAAGGACATAACCCGAGAGGTGGAAGAAGTTTTAACAGGTACTGGTGTTAAAGAGGGACTTCTTAATGTTTACAGTCGTCATTCTACATCTGGAGTGGTTATAAATGAGAATGAATCTGGTTTAGTTTCAGACTTTCAGTTAGCCCTTCAAAAGCTTGTTCCGCAGGGTGCAGGTTACCAGCACGACCGTATTGATAACAACGCGGACAGTCATATTCGTGGCTTCCTGTTGGGGGGTAGTCAGACCATTCCTGTGGAAAATGGTAGGATGATGCTGGGTACCTGGCAGAGTATTTTCTTTGTGGAACTGGATGGTCCACGACATAGAAAACTAACCATTACCCTAATTGGAGATTAACGAATTTTTTTCATAAGTAATAATATGTTAACAGGTAAATGATGGGAATTAATCTAAATAAAATTGATTATGGAGAATCCATGTCCACACTAATAACCAATATCCAAGATTCACTATTAACAGACGTATTATCCCAAACAGATATTAGTGAAGTTATTTTTATTTATGAAGGTTCAAACCTTGAAGAACCCGTCCATGAACATCAGGATAAATCATTATTTTCCAATTTAAATCTCCCAACGGATGTTTTAATAGAAAAACAGGGTGTTTCTCTTAATGATTCAGAATCAGCATCTCATGAATTATATGACCTGGTTTCTGATATATTTAAAAAAAGTTCTGATGTTTATTTTGCTCTGGAAGGGAATTTACTGGGGTGGCAGATCCTAAAAGCAGCAAAAACATTCAATATCAAAAAAGTGTATGTGTTGCAGGCCGGGAAACTGAAAGAATTTGAAGTATGTTTCATTGAAGGTTGCTAAGACCTATAAAAAGCTAAGACCTATTAAAATAATATTAAAAAGAAGGTTAACAAAAGATCTTTAAAAAAATACTTTTAAAGACCTTAAAAAATATTCCAAAGGCTTTGCATTGATTAATTAATATTAATTAATACTTTTGAACTCCACTTCCAGAGCTACCACTGGATACTCTAATTCAAAGTTGGTAATGACCTCTGGATTGATTTCACCGAAGAATCCTTCCACCAGAACCTCTGAGGTGCCAGTTTTCATAGCCTTTAACTGTGCACATCTGCCCTGGATGAAGCTGGGATGTTCCAGGTCTTCGATTGTTATTTCTAATCCCAGGTTGCTTATAAGAGTATCAGTGATGGATTTTATCTCGGTGAAGTTGGCCTGGGAATGGGTTAACATTCCTGCCAGTTTTTTAACACCCACAGTTCCGGTTTCTTTCTCTGAGTCCAGGAAGACTGTTTCTCCTATTTCAAAGATTTTCTGAGGGAGTTCTTCATGTTTGTTATCTTCCAAGAATTCCAGGAGGCCGTTGAGGAGACTTTGACGGATCATAGTCCTGTCCTGGCTTATGGGTTGAGCTACTTCCACTCTTTCTGTTTCAGGTAGTCTCATTTTCTGGTAATGGTTCTCTTCATTGGTGAGCATGAGACTCATGACCTCAGCAAAGCCTAATCCGTTCATGATCTCCCGGATGCTTTGATCAAAATCATGGTAGGGATCTTCCCTGGCCACTGTTGCCACCTGGGGAATTTCTGGCTGTATTTTGCGGAAGCAATAACCAATAGCCACATTTTCTATTAGATCCACTTCATGGAGGATGTCCACCCGGTAAGGGGGAATCAGTACCTTAACTTTATCTTCGTCAATGGCTTCAGCATCCAGGCGAACTTTCTTTAAGGCTTCCACTACTATAGCTGAGGTAAGAGGAATGCCAATGATCTTTTCAGCATTTTTAACACTTACCTGACGTTCTTTAGGAGTTAGATCTGGCCTTATGAAGGTTCCGTCTTGATAAATGTTTTCCATGGTCTGGATGCGGGCCCCATCTTCAGCAAAACTGGTGGCAATGATGTTTAAGGTTCGTTCCACAGCCTGCCGGTCAGTGCCAGTGACATCCACAAAAAGATTTTCAGTATCAACTGTGAGTTTAGTGAGTTCTCCGTTGATTATAGGTGGCATTGACAGGATGTTATCTTCTGAATCCATTATCAATGGATATCGGTTGTGTTGATCTATCAGGCGGGCATAGGATCGTCCCTTCTTGTGTTCGGTGAGTATTTCCCGGAGAGTCATTTCTTCTTCCATTTCCAGGGGTACAAATGATGTTTCATCAGGATCTGCTGCCAGGTAACGGAATGGTCCTTTGAGAACATCCAGGTTATGAATACCTATGGCTACTTTTTTCCGGTCCCGGCCCAGTACCCAGTGCAGGTCTTCCTGGAAGTCCATGACCTGGCGTAGTTTATCTTCAGTAAGATGGATATCCCTCACCAGACAACAGGCCGTGTAGGGGCGGATGTTGCGGAGTTCAGGGTCTATGGTAATGCTGGTTCCTGAGGGTTCCAGAGGATACTCTGGTAGTCCTTCCTCAATTTTCAGGAACCCTTTCAGGGCTCTGGCCACTCCTTCCACACTCAAATAATCAGGACGGTTAGGGAAAAACTCCACCTTCACCTCTTCATCATCATAACCCTCAATATCACTCCCTATCATAGGTAAAAGGTCAATAAGTTCATTTTTATCAATGGGTTGTCCTAATAGTTCTTCCAGATCAGTGTAGGTGAATTTTATAACCGGCATATAATTTTCCTCATTTTTAATTACATTTTTATTATAATCGTGTAAACCTATTTTTGTGGATTTATTTTCCTCATTTTTTTACTTAGATACTATTGAACCTTAAATCTCATTAACTTATAACTCATTATAATTTACATCTCACAGGACTTACATCTCACAAAGTACCATGGAGAGTAATTATTGGGGGGAGAGTACAGATTATCTGTAAATTAATCTGTTTATATCCCCAGTATCATAATAAAGAACAATGATTCAATTGTGAAGTGCAATGCACGATGTTGAAGCCAGTTCATTTCTAATCCAGCGGCTTCATGGTAAAAATCAATGACCAGATGGATCATTGCAGCTAAAAACCCTATTTCTATGGATAGGCATAAAATGGATAACAATATGAAGTGAAAGATGGCTTCCAAAAGTTCATGAACTATCCATAATGCAATGTAGGAACCCAACATTTTCTGGATTAACCCTGCCAGAACAACATAAAAATCAAAGAACAGTTTCCAGAATATCTGTGTGTGTGCTTCATCACTTATAGCCAGGATAACTGCAATGTAAAACCACAACATTTCCATTGTTCTATCACCATTATGTGTTCCCCTCCTAGAATAACCTAGATAAGATAAAACACCTAAAATAGGATAATTTTGGGGGGATTTAGAATTTTTAATTCCCGTGTTGATATGTTAATTTTGCATATAACTTTTATCTATTTAACCTAATATAATTTGGATACAAATTTTTTTTTAGAATACAATTTTATGGGATGTAATTCAATTGTTATCACCGTAATTTTATACCATAAATGGCTATAAATTAAATTAATATCCATATCTAAAATATCCATTTGTATAGTAAACTATAGAAATACTTAACTAAAAGCATATATATTAATTTGTATTATATTATGGCTATTTGGCTGATTCTAGAGTTACTAATGATTAACATTAAGAGGAGACCTAAGATGAAGGAAGTTGAGGTTCCCAAGGACTACGATCACGAAACAGAAATTAAATGGCAGGAAGCCTGGCAAAGAACAAACTTATATCAGTTCAATGCAGATGAAAACCGTCCCCGTTACATAATCGACACCCCACCACCATACCCCACTGGTTCTATCCATATTGGCCATGTTTTAAACTGGCTCTACATGGACCTGTTAGCCCGTTGGAAGCGTATGCAGGGATATTCAGTGTTATTCCCTCAAGGGTGGGACTGTCATGGTCTACCTACTGAGGTTAAGGTGGAGGAGATCCATGGCATCAAGAAGAATGATGTGCCTCGAGAGGAATTCCGGGATATGTGTATTGAACTTACTGGTGAGAATATCATGGGTATGAAGACCCAGATGCAACGTATGGGCTACTCTCAGGATTGGAGTCGTGAATATGTGACTATGACCCCTGAGTATAAGGCAAAAACTCAGAAGAGTTTCCTGAAGATGTATCATGATGGTCTTATTTATCGGGCGGTGCATCCTGTGAATTGGTGTCCTCGATGTGAAACTGCCATTGCTTTCGCTGAAGTTGAGTACCAGGAAAATGAAACTTACCTTAACTACCTTGAATTTCCTGCTGCGAATGATGAATCTGGTGTGCCTATTGCCACCACCCGGCCGGAATTGTTAGCTGCATGTGTAGCAGTGGTGGTGCATCCAGAAGATGAACGCTACCAGCACCTTACAGGAAAGAAAGTTAGAGTGCCACTTTTCAACCGAGAAGTGGAAATCATCACCGACCAGGAAGTAGATCCTGAGTTCGGTACTGGAGCAGTTATGATCTGTACCTTCGGGGATAAAACTGATGTTACCTGGGTTAACCGTTACCACCTGGACATTATAGAAGCCATTGATGAACAGGGAATAATGCAGGACGTCTGTGGAAAATACAGTGGACTAACCCTGGCTGAATGTAAAGAATCTATAGTGGAAGACCTGGAAAAAGAAGGATTCCTAAAGCGAAAGGAAAAAGTTGACCAGAACGTGGGGCAGTGCTGGAGATGCAAAACACCTATTGAGATACTGGTTAAAAAGCAGTGGTTTGTGGCTGTTAAACAACTGAACACCCAGATTGAAGAGGCAGCTGAAAGCATGGAATGGATACCAGAGCATATGAAAACCCGTCTTTTAAACTGGACTGGTAGTATGGACTGGGATTGGTGCATCAGCAGACAGAGACTATTCGCCACACCCATACCAGTATGGTACTGTAAAGACTGTGGAGAAGTAATGTTACCTTCAGAAGATGAATTGCCCATAGATCCAACTCAAACTAAACCTAAAAAAGCCTGTAAATGTGGAGGAACTGATTTTCAGGCGGAAGTTGATGTTCTGGACACCTGGATGGATAGTTCCATAACACCCCTAGTTATTGCTGGCTGGCCGTCTCCAGAATACCGGGATCTTTTCCCATCCACCATCCGACAACAGGGACATGATATCATTCGTACCTGGGCATTTTACACCATCTTACGTAGCATGGCCCTTACCGGAGATACACCATTTGAAAGTGTGGTGGTAAATGGAATGGTATTCGGGGAAGATGGTCATAAAATGAGTAAATCCCGGGGGAACGTTATAAAACCCGAAGAAGTGGTGGTGGAGTATGGTGCCGATGCCCTCAGGTTATGGGCTGCCAACAGTGTACCCGGCTCTGATGTTCCTTTCGCATGGAAAGATGTTCAGCACGGTTACAAATTCCTCAGGAAGTTCTGGAATGCCTTCCGATTCGTTAACATGCACCTGGAAAATTACCATAAAACCAATAATGAAGATAAGATTATAAAAACTTTAAAACCACTCGATAAATGGATTTTATCTTCTTTAAACCAGTTAGTAGGTGAGGTTACTCAGGCAATGGATGAATACAATTTTGCCCATGCCCGTAACCGTATTCAATCATTCATCTGGCATGATTTCTGTGATGACTACATTGAAGCAGTTAAATACCGTTTATACACTGATGATGAGGGAGACTCGAAACAGACTGCCCTTTACACTCTGAACACAGTTATATCCACTAGCCTGAAATTACTGGCACCATTCACTCCCTACTTTACCGAGGAAATCCATTATTACCTCAATGGATATGCAGATAAAGGTAGGGAAGCTGAACTTAAAGAGGGTAAAAGTATCCACATGGAACACTGGCCAGAAGTCCATGCGGATCTCTTGGATGAATCTGCTGAGGAAGCAGGTAGAGTGGGAGTGGAAGTTATCAGCCAACTGAGACGTTTTAAGGCAAGTCATAAAATGCCGCTTAACACTCCCCTGAAAGCAGCCACCATCTATGCCAGTTCAGAAGATTTATATCATGAACTTAAACTTCTTCATGAGGATATTGAAGGCACCATGCGTATTGAACAGTTGATGATCCAGGAAGGTAAACCTGATGTTCGAGAAATAGTAACTGAAGTTGCTCCCCGCATGGATAAAATAGGACCACAATTTAAAGGCCAGGCCCCAGTCATCGTGAAATACCTGCAATCCCATGACCCACAAGAAATAGCAGGAACCCTGGAGGAAAAGGGTTACCTTGATATTGAAGGATCAAAAGTGACCATGGATCATGTTTCCACCACTAAAGAACTGGTAGGTCGTAGTGGTGAGAAAGTGGAATTGCTCCTTATGGAAGATCTGGATCTGGTAGTAGAACTGGTGATTTAATAATTCAATTCATACCATCTCTGTTGTAAAAAAAGGGTGATTTAAGTGGAACTTAAGGTAGAAAAGGCCGGGCAAATAAAGGGAGTGGTGAAAGCTCCCCCTTCTAAAAGTTACACCCACCGGGCATTCTTATTAGCCTGCCTGGCAGATGGTAAATCTTACTTGCAGGATCCTCTCTATTCTGCTGACACCATGGCAACCTTAGAAGCCTGTCAGTCCCTGGGGTGCCACATCCAGGTTGAAAGTGATCATTGCATAGTTCAGGGCACCGCCGGAAATCTTAAAACACCCGAAAATGTCCTTGATCTTAAAAATAGTGGTACAACCCTACGTTTTCTCACTACCATGGTCAGTCTAGCCCCTGGATGCACTGTACTTACTGGTGATGATTCGCTAAGGACACGGCCTATGCAGAACCTGTTGGATGCCCTCCAAAAACTGGGAGTTAAAGTTTACTCCACCCGCAACAATGGACTCCCACCTATTGTTATTAAAAACGGCTTTAATGGAGGAAAAACCGATATTAAGGGTGATGTGAGTTCACAGTACATCTCTTCCATTTTACTTTCCGCACCCTATGCCCAGAATCCCGTGGATTTGAAGGTGGTGGGTGAATTTAAGAGCAGACCCTACGTGGAGATGACTCTGGATATCATGGAAAAGTTTGGAGTGCACACCCAGCAAGAACAGGAAAACCAGTTCCACATGGAAAATCAGAACTACCAAGGTCAAGATTACACCATAGAAGGAGATTACTCTTCTGCATCCTACCTTATTGGAGCTGCTGCCATTTTAAATGGGAATGTTACTGTAAAGAACCTCTTCCCTGATTCAATGCAGGGAGATAAGGTAATACTAGATATAGTTAAGAAAATGGGTGCCGAAATAAAGACCAAACAAGATCAACTTATAATTCAAGGAACCAATACTGAGAATGAAAATAAGCCCACATCCCATGGAGAATTAATTACAGGAGGGCTTCAGGCTATTGATGTGAACCTGGAAAATTCACCCGACCTTTTGCCCACGGTAGCTGCCCTGGCAGCTATTTCCAGAGGCACATCCCATATCATGGGAGTGGAGCATGCTCGTTTTAAGGAAACTGACCGGGTGCATACTATGGCCCTTGAACTGGGTAAACTGGGAGTTAAAGTCACCGAAGAGAAGGACGGTCTCATTATCCAGGGGGGTGCACATGGAGGTGTGGTGGAAAGCCATGGAGACCATCGTCTGGTTATGGCCCTTACTCTGGTAGGGTTGGTCACCGGAGGAGTGCACATACAAAATGCATCAGCCTATCAAGTATCCTTCCCTAACTTCCCCCAGGTTATGGAAGGATTGGGATGTCCAGTGGAAATAGTATAGAACCTCAATATCCATGTGGACAAAATATAGAGTAAAGACTTGAAGGGCAATACGCATTGATAGATGATACCCATTAGAAATATCACATAATAGATGATATCCTTAAGAATAGTATCTCTGCAGAATATATCTAATATTAGATGATGGACAATACCCTGACAAGGAAATACTTATATAAAGACCATGGTTAATACCATAATTATGGAATAGACTATTCATACCATCTTTGGAGAAGGTAAATCTAAAAAGAATGATAAAGATGGCATCTGAGATATCTTTTAGAAATTTTCAGAGAATAGTTAGTTAGGGAGAATTTGGGTTTAGCTATGGAAAACTTATAACAGGTCTGCAGGGGTTAAAATGAAACAGAATAAGGAAACTAAAATCGTGGTTTTGGGCGCCTATAATTCGGGAAAAACCACTACTTTAGAACAAATCTGCAATAACAGGGCAAAAGTTGAATATAATGGGACCACAACCGCCCTTGACTATGGAAATACCGTGATCAGTGGGGAAAAGGTGCATTTTTTCGGAACCCCTGGTCAGGAACGCTTCCGGTTCATGCGCAGAATTCTTTCTGAGGGTTTAGATGGAGCCATACTGGTGGTGGATAACACTAATGGTATAACCAACACAGACCAGGAGATCATAGAACGATTAAATCAATATCAAGTTCCTTATGTTATTTTTTCCAATAAACAGGACTTGAACTCTGATGAACTGCAGATGGTTTTTGATGCCCCTGTAATTCCCACCATAGCCCATGAAGGTCAGGGAATAATGGAGGGTGTGGAACTTCTCTTGAAAATTGTTAAATCGGGGTGTTAACCATCACACCCCCTGGAGAAGACGAGGTTGATTGTGCAGATAATCCACATAAGCCATCACCACACCACACTAATGCAAAGAAAAATATAGATGTTATTGTTGAACGTCTGCACCAGTTATATGATTTGAGGGTTTTTGAAGATGGTGACCCTTACCGGGTGCTTATTAGAACCATATTATCCCAGAGGACTAGGGATGATAACACTGATCAGGCCTCAGCACAGCTTTTTTCTAAATATCATACTATGAAGGATATTGCAGAGGCGGATCCTGTTCTTTTGGAGCCTTTAATTCGTCCTGCTGGTTTTTATCATGTTAAGGCTAAACGTATTGTAGAGGTTTCTCAGATATTGTTAAAAGAATTCAAAGGGGAAGTTCCACAGGATATAAAGGGCCTTCTGAAACTTCCCGGAGTGGGACGCAAGACTGCTAACTGTGTCCTGGTTTACGGTTTTGGCACTCCTGCCATCCCGGTGGATGTACATGTCCACCGTATCAGTAACAGACTGGGTCTGGTGAACACCAAAACCCCTGAAGAAACTGAGGAAAAACTCGAAAAACTGGTTCCAAAGGAATATTGGATTGAACTTAATGATTTAATGGTACAATTTGGGCAGACTATTTGCCGTCCACAATCTCCCCGGCATGAAGAATGTCCCCTGCAGGAATTATGCGATTTTTATCAGACTCTGGTAGATTGAAGAAGTATGATAGATCGAAAACTGATAAATCGAAGAGATACGATTAAATTTTGATAATCTTATCTTAAAAATAATCTCATTTTAAAAATAACAATATTCAATACGTAGTTAATTCTATATGAAAATGTAACATTAAAGTCTAGTAATGTTATATACTAATAAGAAGAATTATAATAAATGCAAATTATATAATGTGAGCACAAAGTAAAAAACATAAAACATGACATATGTTTTATGAGGCTATTTCCAGTAGCCATTTATAATGATAGTGGGGGCAATTAATATTACTCTTGAATATCTCGATATTTATAATGAAACCAAAGATCTCCTAAGATACACTTCCAATTCTTCAGTCCGTGTGCAAATTTTAATCTGCTTAAATGAAGGCATTCAGACCATGAGCGAACTGAAAAAATATACCGGTATAAGCAGTTCCACTATATCCAATAACCTGAGCAACCTTGAAAAAAGAAATATTACCACAAAGGAGGGGGAAAAATATGCTTTATCACCTCTTGGAGATATACTTACCCTGAACCTTATAGAAAATATAAAAACAGTTTCTGTGGTCAGAAAATTTCAAAAATTATGGTTGAACCATGATTTGAGTGACATTCCTCCTGCACTACTTAAAAAAGTTGGGAGTCTATATAAAGCTAACCTGATTGAAGCAGAATCTGAAGAACTTTACAAACCCCATGAAATCTATGAGGAAGTTATACAAAACTCAAAGTATGTTAAAGGTGTTTCCCCTATTTTCCGTTTCAGTTACATTGAGTTATACAGGAACATAGTTGAAAACGATATAACCGTCGAACTCATATTAACTAAATCTATACTAAGTGAAACCCTTTCAGGGATTGATTCTAAGAGTTTAGAATATCTTAGTGAATTCATGTCACAAGAAAAGGTCAAATTTTGGGTTATCAATGATGCGAAAACTGCTTTCACAGTCACTGATAAATATCTGTCCCTAGGATTATTCCATGAAGATGGAAATTATGATCATACCCGAGATCTTATAAGTGATGATAATGACGCTGTTACCTGGGGTAACCAGCTATTTGAATATTATAAGAACCAGGCTGAGAAACTCGAACTATAACTTATTCAAACGGTTGTTAATAATTTTAACATCCAGTTCCCTATTCATAGCCCTTAGTGGCACTTTAAAAACCTTTTTTTCTTTTTTATTATACGGATCTCCCCTTTCTTATCCACTCTTAGTGGCAACTTTTCTTGTGATCTACTCAGTTTATGCTCTAAACAAAATAACAGACACTGAAGAAGACCAGTTAAATACCCCCGAAAGATCTGACCTCATACTAAAACATGAAAAACTATTTAAATACACGTCCTGTGCTTGTTACATCTTTGCAGTGTTGATAGGATTAATATGTGGATGGAAGGTGCTCTTGGTACTTATATTCCCTTTACTGGCCGGTATTATTTACAGTATAAGGATCCATCGCCGAATACCTAGATTAAAGGATATATTCGCTGTGAAAAGCATAATTGTTGCTTTAAGTTGGACTGTGGGTAGTACTTTTCTCCCGATCATATATTCAAACCAAAATTTCATGATTGTAGGATTGGTGTTCTATTTCTTTTTTATTAAAAGCATGATTAACACCGTCCTTTTTGATCTGATGGATGTGGAAGGGGATGAAAAAATCGGGGCAAATACTATACCTGTGGTTATGGGACCTTCAAGAACCATAAAGTTACTTCTGATACTGAATTCCACCCTGATAGTTGTGATCCTTTTTTCAAGTGTTTACGGGTTTTTCCAAGCCTATTTACTCCCCTTAATATTCTGTGTAATCTATGGCTACCTATACATTCTCTACTTTTACCATAACAAAATCCGTCTACAACTAGAAATAATGGTAGATGGAGAATGGGTATTAATGGTTTTTATCAGTTTAGTCCATCTAAAAACATATCCTTAAAAACATGTCCTTTCCTTAAAAACATATCCTTAATAGTCACTACACTTACTACACTGGCCCAAATCACCACACTCACTACATTGGCCAAAAAAATCTAATTTTTAGAAAATTAATCTTTAGAAGATTCTGGAATTGGGGAGCTAAGGGAGGGGAGCTAAGGGAGGGGATCTTAATTGAATTGAGGATCCTTGAATTTTATGCGGAAGGTGGTTCCTGGGTCGCGTTCCAGTTCCACTTCTCCCTGGATCTGAGAGGTTAGACTAGTCACCAGTAACATACCCAAACTGTCACTTTTATCCAGTTCAAAATCAGTGGGGATGCCCACCCCATCATCACTAACCTCCAACATGTATTCATCACCCTCCTTATGGAAGTTTATACTGATAATTCCTTCCTGTTCATCAGGGAATGCGTATTTAAGGCTGTTGGTAATCAATTCATTAATTATCAACCCCAGAGGTACAGCATGGTTAACATCCAGCATCACATCCTCCACATCCATCATCAACTGGACCTTACCCTTTTCTGTGGAGTAAGCATGGAAAAGATCCCTAGTAAGGGAACGAATATAATCTGCAAAGTCAATACTTTTCAAATCACTGGAACGGTATAATCGTTCATGGATAAGTGCCATGGATTTAGCACGGTTCTGACTCTCCTTGAAGATACCTCGTGCATCTTCATCCTCAATATATCTTGCCTGCAGGTTCAATAAACTGGATATGATCATTAAATTGTTTTTCACCCGATGGTGTATCTCTTTCATGAGCATCTCCTTATCATAGAGAAGCTGATTAACCTGCACTGAAAGTCGTCGCGTCTGCAATAAAACCCGCACCCTGGATTGGAGTACCATCTTAGTTATGGGAATAGTGATAACCTCATCGAAACTTTCCCAGACCTCTCTTTTAATCATTTTAAGATCTTTAGAAGATGTGACCAGGAGGTAAGGAAGGAAAAGTGGTTTTTCTTTTTCTTTTTTCGATTTCATTTCCTCCTTTTTAGCTGCCCATGAAGCCATGTCCATAATTATAAGGCTTAAATCATCTTTCAGATCTTCTGAAATTTCTGATTCATCATAATAAATCTGATAATCAGCACCTAAAAGCTCACCTACCATCTCACTATTTTTACGGTTCACCATGGATATTAATACAGCTTCTGTTTCCATAGTAACACCTCCCAACTATTCCCATGTGGTTATTATCTGGCGGATTTATTGTCGTCCTTAATAATTTTCTGTTGATTAACTAAACCTACCCTACATTTCTGTTGATTAACTAACCTATCCTACATTTCCGTTGATTAATTAAACCTATTATTTTCCTATTAAACTTCCTATCAGTTGTAAAAGTTCTTTAATCACAAGGGGCTTAATAAGGACTCCTTGGGCGCCATGCATCATGCTCTGTTTTTCAACTGCCCGATGTTGTTGTGGGCTGAGGACCAGGAAAGGAATTTCAAGAAGTCGAAGATGTTCACATGAATCCCAAACACTCCGGTTAAATCCAGATATATCCATAAGTACCAGGTCAATTTTTTCTCTAGCTTCCACTTCTTTATCCAACTGTACAGGATCCATCATCCCTACAACTTCATAGCCTCCTTCTCCCAATACTTTAATTAAAATATCCAGATTTCGTTGATTGCGGTTTAAGGCCAGTATTAATGGCTTGGAAGACATTTCAATCACCTCCAAGTTCAATCACTATTCAGTGTCACTACCATCATTCTGGCGTTCTGGGGTGCCTGTGAGAATCCCCTTAACATCTTTAAGGGGTAGACCTACCCTGATTCCATACTGGGTGATACGCACTTCACGGAGACTTTTTTCAAAGTCGCTTAAGCGTTTTTTAAGAACACCTATTACTTTGTGAAGCTCCCCATTGGTTTCAAAGTAGCGGAGGAATATTATGTTATCTGCCAGGTAACTGATACCAATTTCAGTGACTTTAAGGTTTCCACTGATGGTTTCAACCTCGTTTATCAGGATAACTGTGACTCCTGCACGGGTCATGTATTTGGTTATAGAGTGGAGGTGGCTTACAGGATCTTCACCACGAAGAGATAATTTATAGCCAGAGGTGCTGTCAATCATCACGATCTTGGAACCATTTCTATCAACATCTTTACGCACTAACTGGGCGAATTCTTCTGGAGAATATCTTAAAGGTTCCACTGGAACCACAGAGAGCATACCTGTCTTGATCATGCTTTTGACTGGTATGTTAATTGATTCACAACGGTTTATCAGGTTTTCCTCACTTTCTTCAAAGGTGTAAACTACTGAACGTTCCCCTCTTCCTGCTGCTTCCTTCATGAACTGGATACCAACTGTGGTTTTACCCACCCCACTGGGACCACTGATGATAGTGGCAGTACCCCGTTCAATTCCACCATGGAGGAGTTCATCCATCTCTGGAACCCCTGAAGATATAGTTTCACGTACAAATTCTCTTTCCCCGACGCTGGGGCGTAACCTGGGATATATTTCAACACCCTGAGGAGTTATGCGCATTGAATGAGCTCCGAAACGAAAACCAGATCCTCGGTATTTACTCACAGATAAATTTCGGCCTTCTTCAAAAAATTCAAGGTTTATGATACCGTCACACATGAACTGAAGATCATCATCAGGATCATGATCACTGAATTCTGAGGTGAAAAGGACTGTGGCTCCTTTATCAGTTAAAAAGCGGAGGAATGATAGTGCCTGTTTTCTAAACTGGAATTCATCAGTGGAAAGATATCTGAACTGAGTAATGGGGTCAAGGAAGACCCGGGTAGGTTTAATGGATTCCATTTTTTCAATTATCAGAGAAGTGGTTGACTCCCGTTCAACTTCAGCTGGTGAAAATATATCATAGGCCTCCATATTGGCAAAGAAATCTTCGTCAGGACTCAGATCCAGGAATTCTACACCTTCTGTATTAAAACCCATCTGCTGGGCATTATTGATAACTTGGGCTGTTGGTTCGCCCATGTTAATAAACAGAACTTTTTCATTATTTTTCACCCCTTCCGTGAGAAAATGCATTCCAATTGCTGTTTTTCCGGTTCCAGGAAGGCCTCTAAGGAGGTAAGTCCTATTTGGTACGAATCCACCCATCAAAATCTCATCTAAACTTTTTATCCCACTAGACAATTTTCCAGTTTCACTGTCCACAATATCACCACCAATTATTTTACTCTGTTAAATTTTGTTAATGTCTAACAATTTTCATATTATGCAGGTAAATTTGGTATTATCCCTTACACACATATTATAACCCATTCACAATAGCATAAACCTTCAAAATTTTTTAGTGAAAAAGGTCACAAATCAGCAGCAGAACTATGAAATCCAATAAATCTCCCCCTTACAAAAACAAACAATTAAAAAAAACTAATTTACAGAAGTTTATTGGTTTAAAGAGTTTTATGGATAAAATATCAGCATATATTCCCCAAAAAAAGAAAAATATTATGAAAAATAGAAGTGTTTAAAAAAATTAGTATTAACTTTGAAATACTAATTTTAATTGTTTTAGCTAATATCTGATGTTGTTTTAGCTACAGAATATCTGCAGTTGTTTTAGTTATTGAATCTTTGCCGATAGTTATGTTGTTTTAAGCCCTGCAACTTTAGCTGCGAAGCTCTGTAAGACCTTTTTGGAAAGGCCTTCCACAAATTTCAGGCTACCTGCACATTCATGTCCTCCACCATCAATACCTGCTTCTGGTATCTCCTCAACCAGATCCAGGATTATGGTGTTTAGGTTGAACCCGAACATCTCGTTAACTGCATCGGTAGCTCGAATAACACCAAAGTCAGGACCATAAGCCAGGGTGATAATGGGTGTTTCCTCCCCATATTTTTGGACTATCTGGTCATGAACAAAACCACAGGTCTTACCCGGGGCTGGAAAGGTGAATTTATGGGCGAATTTTTCCACATCCAGTACATTAAAGATAATTCCATTGGGTAACTCCTGGGTCTTGAGGTTGGGCATTGCTGCTGCCAGTTGCCACTCCACTCTCCTCTGAGATTCATTATACAGGGCATCCACCAGTTTAGTGTGTTTTTCCCTGTTTCCCAATCCCAGTATGGTGTCCATTATACCCCGACCATTCATGAAGCGCAGATAGAATGCTTCAAAGTCAACGGCAGTGGCAATTTTCTCCAGGTCTTCCAGGTCGTATCCTTTTTCTTTTGCCAGGTCTATGTACCATTCTGCTTCTGGTGAGCGGGCATGATCTCCTACTGCTGCAATTCCAGGTAGGTGCAGTAGACGATCCTTCACCGTGGGGTTGATCATCTGGGCCAGTTCCACTGCCAGGGCTCCCGCTGTAACCTGACTGTCACCCCCCTCCAGGTAGGGGTTAACATGCACATCCACATAGTCATCCACTGCCACTCGACCGTCCTTTACTTCTCCAGGGTAATGATGGTCCACTACCACCACTTCCAGGTCATAAATTTTAACCTTCATAAGTGCCAGTATATCCTCTTCAGTGGAACCATTATCCATGAGGACAATTAGTGGTAGTTTCTGACCATGACGTTCCAGGTCTTCCAGTGCAAAGCTCAGGTCCTTGACCACATCTTCAATTTCATAGAATGGTGCTTTGCTGGGTGAACGGCGAAAATAATGCCATTCCGCATCATTAGCCGGGTTGATCTCCTGCAGAAGGGGGATCACCGCCTTTTCTACTGCTACCCCGGCACAGATACCATCAGCATCAGCATGATGACGAACCAGAATACTTCTACCATCCATAACTGCCCTGCGGATGGCCTTAGCAGCTTTCTTAAGTCTGGGTTGGAGTTTCCTGATTATAGGGGCATCCTGGATGAGTGCATCGTTTTCTGGTTCTGCACGCTCATCCAGGGCTTCGTCAATGAGTTGTCTGGCTTCTGTGGCTTCAGAACCATGGAGACGTTCTATAGATTCTGATTCTATCTGGATCTTACCACTGTGGAGGGATACTTCTCCCAGAACCTCCACCATATTATCAATGTTGATGTTGGGGTAGACCCTTACTCCGGGTTCATCAAATGCTGCAGCCCAGGTTATTCCAGTCTCATCAGAGATGGTGAAGATGGTGGGTCCACTGGTTTGCTGGATCTGGACAACTTCTCCCACCAGGCGCACATTTTTCCCCTTCATTTTAGGAGTAATATCTGTGACCCTGGTACGGGGTATGTCTTTTTTGAGTTTCACCAGTTCATAGGTTCCTTTGATGGCGGCAGGTGCCAGGTCCACTTCTCCCCTCTTGTGCTTGATCTCCATGACCTGGACAAATAATTCATCTCCTACATTGTAAGGAGGGTTCCGGAGTCTTAAGAGTCCGTAGAGTTTCTTGGATAAACTGACAAAAACTCCATAATCCTCTACCCTGGTGATTTTTCCCTTGTAATGTTCTCCCAGTTCCAGATCACGTAGTTCTGAGGCAGGATGTAACTGATAGACCCTGGTTTTATCCTGGCAATCGTCACAGTAGTCACCATGTTCTATAGGGCGACCGCATTTACTGCACAGGTTAATTTCTCCCTTACCCTGACAGTCTGGGCAGGGTTCAGTTACTTCCACTTCTCCCTTACCACCACAGGCACTGCAGGGTATTTCTTGTTCCTCATCCAGTTCGAAACGTTCCCTGGCACCTCCAGATAATCCTTTTAAATGATTTTTAACATTTACTTCACCGGTAACTCCGGTACCATGACAGGTTTCGCATATCTTGTAGCTTATAACCTTACGTCCTTTCCCCTTACATGTTGAGCAGGTTTTTTTCATGTTTAACCTCAAAATAAATAGTGTATTCTTATAATAGCGTATTTTATGGTAACATATTCCATTATAACGATTCAATGATAGGATATTTCTCTGATTAATACTTTAAAATAATTGAATCATATGGTTTATAAGATTTGTGATTTCTTTTAAATTTTATTTGAATTTGGTGGGATTCTGTTGTACTATATCTTCCCTTTGTTTCTGATAATCCAGTGATGTTTCCATGTATTGATTTGCCAGATCCACATGTGTGTTGGCTGTTTTAGTGTCATTATTCTTAAATAGAGGTATGGCCATTTTAAGTTCATTGGTGGCATTGATTTTGGCATCCACTTCATTGAGAGTTACCTGTAGATAATTGATGTAAATCTGATCCTGCAAGTTTTTAGCATAGATCAGGGCCTCCTGGGTGGATATTCGGGCATTATTAAACTGTGAACTTGCATTGTTACATTGTTGCAGTGCAGTTTCGTACTGGTATTTGTTGGTGCTGGTTGCAGCCTGGTTGAAATAAGTATCTCCTTGTTTCAGATAACTATTGATGGTATCTGTTAACTGGTCTATCTGGGCTACTTGTGTATCCAGACATCCGGATAAGGAGACAACCAAAGTTACCAGTACCAGTACCATAATTATTTTACGCATAAAACACCTGCAACACTAGTTAATGGATTATTCTATGTTAATAGATTATTTTTTTACTCATTAATAAATTATCATCATGGATTGGGTTGTATTATAATTTGATAAGAAATATTATAATATCTCCATGTAATTTTGATAGTTCAATTAAGGTTTAACTCATCAGTGTATTCCACAGTTCTGAATTGATCATAACTATTCATGAACTCTCCTTGGAACTAGTCATATATTTCTTAACTAGTTACTGATCATTATACTAGTTACTGATCAGTATAATTCATTCTCAACTAGTTGAACTGATCAATATTAATTCATGAACTGGTTGACTGATACGAACTATTAATTTTCATCCAAGGGATTTATAATAGTTTCCTTCCTCTTAAAAAAAAGGTAAGAAATAAAGGTGGAAAACTGCAGTTAACCTGAATCTGACTGCGTATAATCCCTGATTAAAATATTATGGATTTTATCGGTTTTTTAGGTTTACGATATCCAAAAACCATGGATATTACAGTAGATTCTGGCCTTAAGATCGGTTTCTGAATCCAGATCAACAGGGAATTCTGCTTCGGGTTTATCACCTGGTTTTAACCATTGCAGGAATATTTGTTCACCAGTGTTAAGCTCCACCCACTGGATGTAATGTTCTTCCTCCATAGGGTGGGGAACTGCACCTATTTTAACTTTAACTCCTGCATCAGACTTTTCTATAATGGGTATGTGTTTTTCAGGGCCAACATCCCTCTGTTTTGCTTCTAAAAGTTCCATAGGAACTTCACAGCAAACTAATTCTCCTTTTCCACCGCAGAGAACAAATACAATGTTTCCGCAGACGTTACAACGATAAACCTGTCCTTTTTCAGTCATAGTCATTTTAACCCCTTATCTACATTATTAAAAAATAAAAATGAAGAGTTTTAGTACTCTTCACATCTGATTATGAAGTATTCTGTTGGATGGTCACAGGATGGGCATTTTTCTGGTGGTTCGTTTGCTGTAATAGAGTAACCGCATTTAAGGCAGGTCCAGGTAACTGGTTCTTCCTTCTTAAATAGAGTGCTGTTTTCAACCTGTTCCAATAATTGGATGTATCTTTCTTCATGATGAATCTCTGCCTTAGCTATAGACATTAACCGTTGGGAAATATCATCTAAACCTTCCTCTTTAGCAACTTTGGCAAATTCCGGGTACATTTCACTGTTTTCATAATGTTCTCCAGCAATAGCTGCCTTGAGATTCTCAGCAGTATCTCCTAAAGTAAGAGGAGCTTCAGCTTCCACAGTTATAGCATCAATATCCTGACCCATTTTTTCTTTAAGTTGCTGAATAAGCCTGAATAACCATTTAGCATGTTCGCGTTCGTTATCAGCTGTTTCCAGGAATAAATTAGAAATTTGAGGATAGCCCTCTTTTTTAGCCTGTTTAGCATAGAAAGTATAACGGTTCCTGGCCTGACTTTCACCAATAAATGCCTTAGTAAGGTTTTCTAATGTTTTTTCCATCATAAACACCACATAAACTATTGTTACTTTAAGTTTATAAATTTTTTATTAAATTTTTAATAATGGAGATTTACTCACCTGCAGCATAAAGATAAATTTTATTAACAGAATATTAATAACAATATGTGAATAGAGCATTGACCCATTTCATGCGGATTTCATCTGAATTTACCCCATTAGACGTTACCATATGGATTAATAGGATAGTATGAATATAATATTGGGGAGGGTTTTTTTAGTTGGAAAAATTGAATGA
>JAHKLQ010000200.1 GCA_020854975.1 Methanobacterium sp. | reverse complement strand
TGGAAAATCTGAAAAAACCGAGAGAATAAGTCGTGAAGAGTTACATGCCAACGTCATGTCTTTAAGTAAACCCACTAAGGTCTATTTTGTTATGGTAGTTTTATCTTCATTTGTAGCAAGTATTGGTGTCTTAACGGATAATGTTGCAGTTATCATTGGGGCTATGGTAATTGCACCTCTTTTAGGTCCGAACATGGGTTTGTCTCTTGCAACTGTTCTTAGAGATAGTGATCTTGCTTTTATTGCTTTAAAAAGTATCATTGCAGGTATTGGCACCACCATCGTAGTTTCTGTGATCATTGGGACTTTGGTGAGTTTCGACCCTTCTATTCCAGCCATAGTTTTAAGGACAGATGTTGCCATAGCTGGTATTTTCCTGGCATTTGCATCAGGTGTAGCTGGAGCTCTGGCATTCACCACTGAAGTATCCAGTGCATTAATTGGGGTTATGGTGGCAGTGGCTTTGTTACCTCCCTTAGTGGTTTTCGGCCTTTTATTAGGATCAGGATATTACTATATGGCAACAGGGGCTTTACTGCTTTTTTTGGTGAACCTGGTTGGTATAAATTTAGCAGGAGTTGTAACCTTCTATGTGCAAAGAATCAGGCCTTTGAACACATGGGATGCTTTAAAAGCAGATAAAATAACATATTTTACCATGGGAATATGGGTATCCCTTCTCATAATTCTTTTAGTACTTATTCAACTTCGAAAAATCGTTTAAGAATTATAAAATGTAGAAAATGGTTTTTTCATATGGTTATCCACATTAGTCCTTATCTTAAACTTTATCTTCATTCCTTTCAGTCTTTTTTCCCATCCACTACCCTGATTTTATGAGGCCATAATTTTAATATTCTTCATTTACATAACTTTAACTGAGGGGGTGAGCTTATCAAGCCAACAGAAACATTTAATCTATTAGTAACCTTACAGGGGCAAAAGGATGAAAATGTGGGTGAAGAACTGGTAGGAATAGAAGAACTTGAACTTGCACTACAAAATCACGAAAAAATACTGAATATTAAAGAATCAGAGTTTCCCAATGTGATTTTAATAGATTTAAGCATGGATCCATTAGAAGCAATTAAACTCATAGCCAGTTATCCGACTACCGTAATATCCAAGGTGGTTCCCATTGAAACTGTGGTCAGAACCCGGTTAGATAGTATTTTAGAAAAAACAATCATTCTTACCAGGGATAAACTGTCTCCTGGAGATACATTTAATGTAATATGTGATTTAAGGGGGAGAAAATACATTAAATCTAAGGATGAATTATTGCAGAGAGTTTCAGATGAATTAATTGACAAATTAAATTTAAAAGCTGATGGCACGGATTTTAATTGGGTGGTTCAACTGGAAGTTGTGGGTGAAAATACGGGTGTTAGCATTCTTAACCCGGATCATATTCTGAAAAAATAAATTTATATTGATGCTAAGAAAAGGAATGAAAATAAATTAATTTTTCAGATACAAGTATAATCCGTATACTACTAATATGATCACGGCAGTCCAATAAGCATAAATCAACAGGTTAGGCAAAGCAAAGTAAAGAATACCCAGTAAAACACCTAACACTGCCATTATAATTCCACTGATTTTATCATCCATTGTTTTCTCTCCATAATCCTCAATTAATTTCCTATTATCACTAATCCTATTTTTATATTAATATTTTTAGTTGTTATCTAAAGAATTTGTCCAATATTACCCCTCATATCTAAAATAAAATTTATTTAATTTCTTTAAATCCATCCAATTCTGGCCAAAACTAATGTTGTCATGAATTTTCATTTTTAGGAATTTTAGGGATGAAAATACTGGTGATAAATCCTAAAACTAATATTAAGGACAGTACATTGAATGTTTGTCTCATTGCCGAGCTAATTGTAGTGTCCACGATCTGGGTGGCTTGTGGTATCAGCTGTGGAGGTATTTGATTAGAGTCTGTCTGCATTTTCTCCACATAGTTAAAGAGACTGCTTTGAATCTGTTCAGTGCTCATGTTCCCAGCCACACCTGATGATTCTATTCCAGTTGCCAATCCACTGAAAATTCCAAGTAAAAGTAGAACACCGATTAAGGCAGTTCCCAAAGAATAACCGAGATTTTTAAAACAATTTAATAAACCAGAAGCATCAGTTTCCTGCTTGTTACTGGCAGCGGACATGGTGAGATTGGTTAACTGGGAAAGTAAAAATCCGATTCCCACACCAAAAACCACGGTTGCAGGTATTATGTCTGCTATCTGAGTATTTATGTTAAATACTCCACCCAGTAAGTAGGTTCCCACGGCTGAAATCAGGAACCCAACCATTATAATATATTTAGATTCTAAAACGGATGATAGTTTCGCACCAAGGAGGGAGCAGATTAAAATAGTGATTGAAGCAGGTAGAAGGGTCAGACCAGTATTAAATGCATCGAGTTTGGTGACCTGCTGCAAGAATACAGGTATAATAAAAAGAAAGCCTGCCAGGGGGATTTGTTGTATAATGGAATTTATATTGCCCAGTCCAAATGTACGATTTTTAAGGAGTGATATGTCGGATAAGGGTTCTAAACCCTGGTTGATCCTTTTTTTCTGCCATAATAAGAAGATTGCAAAGAGAATTGCACCAGAACCAAACAGAATTGCTACATATTCCCAGTTTTGTGGTTTAGTCAGGAGTAAAATACCCATAACAATTAAAACGAGGGATATGATGGAAAGCACAGCCCCTACACTATCTAAATCTTTCCATTTCAGGGTTGGTTTTGATTCAGTTAAATAGTTCCTGAAGATCAGGATGGCCAGAACGAATACTAGTTCTGATCCAAACACCAGCCTCCAGCTAAGATAGGTGGTGAAGATTCCACCAACTATGGGTCCAATGGCTGCACCCACCGCTGCAATACCACCCCAAATTCCAAAAGCTGTAACCCTATCTTTACCTTCGTAACTGGATCCTACTATGGTGGTGGTGGCTGGTAAAATCATAGCTGCTCCAACACCCTCTAAAATTGCCCATCCAAGAAGGAGCATTCCTGCATTAATACTTAAAGTTGCTATAATCGTTCCTGAAGAATATATAAGTAATCCTAAAAGAAAAGTCTTCTTCCTACCAAGAATATCCTGGATTTTACTCCCTAGAAGCATGAAAGAAGCAATTATCAGGGCATATAATGCTATAATAGTTTGAATAGTTGATAACGTGGTGTTTAATTCTACAACTAGTGTGGTGATAGCCACATTCATGGCAGATGAATCTAAAACAATAATAAAAATTGCCATGCAAGCAATTAAAACCACACCCCACTTGTACTGATTCTCATTGGCCATTTGAATCCCCCTTATCTTAATAACCAAGCTTTTTAACTCTAATTTTACAAATTGAAAGATAATTTATGTGGATATTCTTTTATCAAAAATGGTAAATGTGGTTTAAAGAGGATGATCTTTAGTTCATGCAGATGAACCATTTTTACTAATTAAACCAGATTCTATCTGCACTCATAAAAACTTAGCTAAGATACCTCTAATATTACCATTACAATGCAGATTGTTTATTTAAATATCAAATTATATTCTGTTTCACTGATAACTCCTTTATCCTTTAAGAGTTTAGCTAATTTCTCTAACTTATCAGAGTTATCAGGTTGAGTAACAACTTCTGGTTGTTGTCCACCTTCTTTTTCTTCGAGTTCTTGATTAGCTATATTATTTGCCCTTGTCATTCGTCTTCTGGTCCTTCTTCTTGCTCCCCCACGTCCTAATGGTCCTAACTCTGGCATATCTTGTAACCTCCTTTTCATACAGTTTTGAAGTTCATATTACCTAAAATTTTCTATATTATAAAAGTATAAACAGTCTTAATTTTAAGATATTTGATTAGAATGGAATTGAGAATAGAAAATTTAAATAAATCATTGGTTTAAAAATATTATTAATTCAAATAGATTGTTGATATTTTTATAATTCTATATGCATTTACTTTGATTACTATGAATCCTTGAAGGGTATTATAATGGGATTGGTTAGAGTCTTTTGAATTCGCAGTGATTTTCAAGGGGCCTCGTAAAATTAAAGAAATTAAAATAGTGAATGGGGGAATGTAATGAATGTCTGAGGATACCAACCTTAGATCAAAAGCATATGTGGAAAAGAATGGGATGGGGTCTATTTTTAGGGTTAATCAGTACCATAGGAACATTCATTTTCATCCTCCTCATGAATCAGGGTCAAATTATGTTTCCTACCAGATCTAAACCAAAAAAGGGTCAGAGTATGTTTCCTGCTAGATCTAAACCAAAAAACGGGCACTGAACTGGAGTTAAAATTCATGAATCAGTAATATAAAATAATAATTGGGAAAAGTTATCTGAAGGAGGTTCTATGTCTAAAACAAACAAAAATAACAATCTAAAAATTAGTGAAAAGCTTTCGGGTAATAGTAAAAAAATTTCAGGAATATATGGGCAGATAAAGGAAAAATTAAGCAGTACAACAGGCACTGATGATGTGTCGAGTTCAGTTGACCAATCCCAGAATGAATATAACCAGCAGTTGTCAGAAGAATTGGAACTTACCACCAAAAGCGATCCCTACTTATTAGAGCTTGAAGAGAGATTTACTAATGTATCAAATGATTTAAACAATCTTGACAAAGATTTTATGGGGGAAGAGGAGAATTTTACTGGAAAAGAAGATAATAATATGAATATTAGTGAAACAAGTGATGTTATAAAGTTAGTTAATAAATCTGAGTATGGAGGAATGAGTGTTATGAGAATAAAAGAAAAAATTATTGGCAAAGAAGTTGTGGATGTTAATGCAAATGTAATTGGTAAAATAAAGGATGTAGATGTAAATTTCGAGAACAAAACCTTGCAGGCATTCATCATAGGTAAAGGTGGAATTTTGGAAGGTTTGGGAAGTTCTGGCAATGATATTATAGTTCCCCTTCATATGGTCATGGCTATTGGAGATAAAATACTCGTAAAAAGCGAAGCTCAACTATAAAATAAGCTATGGAAACAAATTTACACGGTTATGTGCTGAAATTAAAAAGGGGAGATGATACTTGGGGATTAGTATAGTTGAGTGGATAATGGAACGTAATCTGTTCTTTAATTATTTTCAGGTCCATTTTAACAATTCTAATTAATGTTATGGGCCTTTTTGCTGATTTTCTCGGCTGTAAATTTTTGATAGGGGAAGAGCTGTTACTCCATGAGCCACCACACTAATTAGTACAGTGATGAAAACCACCAATATGAAAGTATCCTCACCTGAAAATTCGGTTAATCTTTCCAGGGCATAAAGAGTCAGCACTACTGATGCCAATCCTCTGGGACCAAACCATCCCATGAATAATGCTGTATTAAAACTTATTTTAGTCCCAATTAGGGATATGGCTACAGGTAACATGCGGATAACAGTTAAACTTAAAATTGCATAGAGAATGATTTGCCAGGTGATATCAGGTATTAAACCGGCAATAACTATGCCTAAAATAAAAAAGACAGTTAAATTTAAAAATTGACCCTCTGTTTCTGCAAAATCCATTAAAACTTTACTTGCATCATGAGTGACGTATCCTGCTGCCAGTCCGCCAACAAATGCTGCGATAAAGCCACTGCCACCAATTTCATCAGCTATAATGAATGCGATTATGGCCAGGACCAGGAAAGCTATCCTCTGATATTCAGAAGTTATCCATCCCCTGTTTCGTGACTTTATAACCATCCAGGATCCTAAAAGTCCCACAGAAAGGCCTGCCAGTACCCCTAATCCTATCTGTTCCAGTGCAACCTTAATGAAGTAACCAGTAGGAGAGAATGTTTCTTGGGCCATGCCAATACCAATGAAAACCAGTAAAAAGGGCACAACCAAACCATCATTCAACCCACTTTCAATTTCCAGTGCTTCACGGATTTTAAGTGGTATCCCCTTATTTTTCACCACTATCTGTCCTAAGGCAGCGTCAGTAGGGGCCAGGACCACACCAATTATTGCCGCTTCCCAGAATGTTAAATCAGTGAATATTAAAGTTGCAAGTGTGATTCCCAGAATTATAGTTAAAATAAGTCCGATACTAAGGAGTCGTGGGGGTAAATTATTTGATCTAAGATCTTTTAAGGGGACCCGAGATGCATCAGTGAATAAAACCAGCACCAGAGCTATTTCTGCTATTAAAAGTAATATAGTTGATATGGGTGGTTCCCTGATATCTAAATAACCTGTAAAAAACCATCCTACTATGATCCCGGCAAAAATAAATATCATCTGTGCGCTTACAGGTATTTTATCAATTTTACAAGATAATATGGCTACAATAAATAACATAATGAGGAAGAATAAGAGTTCAATCATTTTTATCTCCAATTTTATCTATAGCATTCTTAGATAAAAT
>JAHKLQ010000110.1 GCA_020854975.1 Methanobacterium sp. | reverse complement strand
TTAAATTTCCATTTAATCCTTTGAATTTTTCCATTTCAATCATTCTATCAACCCATGATTCTTTAAAAAAAATTATTTAAAAATTTAAAACTTAAATGGAAAGGTTAAACTAAGACATTCCCTAAATTAATGAATATTAACATGTTTTAATGCATATTAATATCCTTCGGATCCCTTCAAAAATACATATATTATGTAGGCTATGACCAGTATAATTATAACTGGCAGCAACCATATGAATACATAGAAGAAAACCACTGCTAGCACTAGGGCCACCAGTATGAGTAAAATGTCTCTTAGTTCCATATTTTTCTATATTACCATTTTAACATAAAAATATTTCCATAAAACAAATTTAAACCCAATCATGAGGAATTACCAAAATTATAAAAGAATAATTAACGAGATGAAGAGTTGAATAAATTAGAACCATAAATTTTAGAGGGATTTAGAGAGTTTTAATAGATTAGGAGATAAAATACAATGATTTTAGTGGTTAATAATCACGGACAGTACAATCACCGTATCCACCGCACCCTACACTACCTGAAAATACCTTCAGAACTGGTGCCCAACACCACCCCCCTAAATGAGATTGAAGATAAAGAACCTTTAGGACTTATATTGGGAGGAGGGCCATCAGTGGAAAGATCTGGTAACAGCCCAGAATACGTTAAAAAATTGGATTATCCCATTCTAGGTATTTGCCTTGGTCATCAGATTATTGCCCAGGCTTATGGTGGTGAGATTGGATCTGCGGGTTCGGAAAGTTATGCTCAGATCCAGATTAACATTATAGATGAAAATGACATTTTCCAAGGATTGGGACCACAGTTAGATGTGTGGGCTTCACACAAGGATGAAGTAACCCAACTTCCCCCTGAATTTAAAATTCTCGCTTCATCACCCATATGTGACATAGAAGCCATGAAACATGATGAAAAACCGTTATATGGAATACAATTCCATCCTGAGGTTTATCACACTCCAGAGGGACCCCGAGTTTTTGAGAATTTTTATGAGGTTTGCAAGAAACGATCTCATTAAAAACCTAAAAAAACAATTCTTCCTTTTTATATGAATGATTATCTAAAAAGCATAACCACAATTACTTGCTAATTTATTTATTGTATATAAATAAACAATACAATAAGTGAAGGATATTATAAAAATTTAGTTAATATTTGATATTTTAAAAAAATAATATTTTATAAAATTATAAAGGTCGAAAAACATGTTAGATCCGTCTTCTTTCATTAAAGAATCCATAGATGAAATCAAAAAAACAATAGGAGATAAAAAGGCAATAATCGCCCTTTCAGGCGGTGTTGACAGTTCTGTAGCATCAGTATTAGTTTCCAATGCTATCAAAGAAAATTTGACCGCCGTTTTCGTAGATCACGGCCTTTTACGTGAGGGTGAAGCTGAATACGTTCAGGAAACTTTCAAAGAAAGGCTTAATCTTCGATATATAGATGCTAGTGAAGAATTCCTGGGTAAACTTACAGGTGTGGAAGAC
The DNA here is from genome assembly GCA_020854975.1 of Methanobacterium sp. GTDB lineage: Archaea > Methanobacteriota > Methanobacteria > Methanobacteriales > Methanobacteriaceae > Methanobacterium > Methanobacterium ferruginis. The sequence continues at coordinate 10,893 of JAHKLQ010000110.1, read as the reverse complement.
CCTGAAGAGAAAAGGAAGATCATTGGTGAAGTTTTCATCAGGGTTTTTGAAAGAGAAGCTGAAAAAGTGGGTGCTGATTATCTGGTACAGGGCACCATTGCCCCGGATTGGATTGAAAGTCATGGCGATATAAAATCCCATCACAATGTTGCCCTTCCGCATGGGATGGTTTTAGAAGTTGTAGAACCAATTAGAGAGCTTTACAAGGATGAAGTAAGGATCATTGGGGCTGAAATGGGTTTACCAGATGAGATGGTGAAACGACAACCATATCCTGGCCCTGGTCTTGCTGTGCGTATTGCTGGTGAAATAACACCTGAAAAAATTGAAGTATGCAGAAAAGCCAATGCCATAGTAGAAGAAGAAGTGCAAAAGGTGGGTCTGGATAAAACACTATGGCAATACTTTGCAGTTTTAACCAACACCAAAGTCACTGGAGTTAAAGGGGATATCCGAGACTATGGCTACCTGGTTGTACTGCGAATGGTAGAGTCCCTGGATGCCATGACTGCTGATGTTCCAGAATTACCCTGGGAAATGGTAAAAACCATCTCCCGAAGAATAACCGCTGAAATCCCTGAAGTAACCCATGTATCTCTTTCTGTGAGTGATAAACCACCAAGTACCATTGAACTGGCATAAAATAATTATTTCCTCAAGTTAATGAGCTAAAAGAATTAATTATTCCCTTATTTATTTTTTTGATTTTATTTATTTTTAATAAACTTCCATGAACTTTTTGGTTAAGTAAAAATATTGATTTTAAGTAAACATATTTCAATTTCTTCTGGAAATGTTGAGCATATATTTATATAGTAAGAACACCAACAGTTTGATCGGAAGACGGCTTCCGTATTCCTATGGCCATTGGTGATGGTGATGTTATGGAAATTAAAAAAATATTGGTGTTAGGAGACGCAGGTTCCGGTAAAAAAACCGCCCTAGAACATATTTGTAAGAATTTGGTGAAAACTGAAGCAGCAAGTTATGGAAAAACCATCGTAAACAATAAGAAACTGCAGATATTCAGTCCTTCTGGAGCAGAACGATTCAAATTCATGAAGGATATATTAGCCAAAAACATGGATGGAGCCATTATTTTTATTGACAACACCCAGGGAATTACTGCCAACTGTGTAGAAATGATAACTTTCGTGGAAGAAAAAAAAGTGCCTTACGTAATATTTGCCAACAAACAGGATTTAAACAATTCCCCTCTCCCTGATCATTATTCACAAGTTCCCATATTTCCTACTGAATCAATTTCAGGTAGAGGACTCTCAAACGGTATTAACACCCTGGTGGAAATGATGGACCATGGTCACGGAAATATGAAAATCCAGGTCATCACTTGCGGATAAATACAGCCCTAATTTATTTATTTTTGAAAATTAAACTAATTAACATTTTTTTAAGCTGTTTTATCGAAGATTATCCCCCAAAATAGCATTTTAACACTTAATAGTATTTGCTAACATGAAATAGAGTATTGTTAACATAAATTTTTATTGATTAAATCAGGTGAAGAGATTGGTAACTGAATCTACGGCTAATAATAGAAAAATTGTAATTTTATGTAACTATAATTCTACTAAAGACCATTCTGAGAGTATTATAGAATATTTTAATGATCATGTACCTGCAGTGGAAAACATTGAATTGAATGTTTTTAATTATCGGAGAATTCTCATCGATGATGCGAAAAATTATTTATTTAATTCACCAGGCCATCCAGAATTCATATCCCTGAAGCAAGTGTTATCTGAAGAAGTAAATGGAGTTATTGTTTTCATAGAGGTAAGTAAAGGGATTTTCGAGACAGACCTAGAAATAATTAACTTAACTGCTGGTGAAAAGATACCACATGTCTTATTTGTAAATAGAGATGATTTTAGCGAATTTGAGATGGATACTCATGTTGAAGGTGTACTGACTATTCCTACCATTGCTCAAGATGGAATTGGAATAAATGATGGCCTGAAAATGTTATCAAAATTAATTGATAAGTATGAAAAAGAGAAAACTCTAGTTGAAAACATTGCCCCAGAAAACCACGAAACCCAAGAAAACCACGAAACCCAAGAAAACTACGGGACTCTAGAATACACAGAAACTTCCCCAGCAACTGATGTAAATTTCTATAAACTAAGATTTTTCCTCCATCCTGTAGAACTTGAAAATGTGAAAAATTCACTGGCACAATTCGGATTTTCTAATTTAACCCTAATTGAGATTAAATATCATGACCCCCGTAATGAAAAAGTGGAAACGTACCGATCCAGTACTTATGAACTGGAATTACCTCCAAAAATGGAAATAATGATGATAATCAGAAAGGAAGAACTTGAATACATTATTCAGGCTCTTGAAGCTATTAAAACCGAAGATATAAGCGAAAAGTTATTTATATCCCCTGTTGAAGATGTAATGAGGATAAGAACTACTGAAAGAGGAGAAAATGCAATTGATTGAGTTTTTCTAAACACCTATAACATAAGTTAGTTCAAGTTTTTATTAGTTCAAGTTTTTATAATAAGCTGGTTAATTGGTAGGTTTAAATTTATAAAATGGATAATTTAGTTGCAGATATCTTTATTCCAAATGAACCCTTTATTTCAAATGAAAAAAGAGTTATTGGAGAAAATCTCCCATTTTTCTATCTTTTAGAATAAAAAATTCACAGAAGATCTTTTACCAGCCTTAAAAGACGTGGATGTTTTGCCAAAAATTTGATAAAAGATAGTTTGGATATTTTTTCTGGATCTGTAACCTCCAGAAATTCCACCAGAGCATTCATTTCATCATCAGTGATTTTGTCTGCCACTTTTCTGATCTTTATGGATGTTTTCAGTAGATCCCCTAATTTATCTCTCCACATATCATCATATTTTTTTAGAAAATTTGCAGATGTATCCTCTTCCTTTATAGCTTCCGCTGCAACTTCTCCTGCTATTCTCGCACAGGGAGCTGTGGTGAAGATCCCTCCCCCAGTGACAGGATCAACCTGTCTGGCTGCATCTCCTACTACCAGAAGACCATCAGTATAAGTTTTATCGATAGGTCCAGACAGTGGTACTCCTCCTAAGTTGAGTTCCACTGGTGTGGCATTGAGTTTTGATGTGAATTTTTTAAGATAATGATAAGCAGTTTCTGGTGCACCTCTTATTCCTAGACCCACATTGGCAATGTCTTTTCCTTTTGGAAATATCCATGAATATCCTCCTGGAGCTATTTCTCTTCCAAAATAAAGATGCACTCTGTCAGGGTCAATATCTAAACCAACTAATTCATATTGGGCGCATGAACAGATTTCTGTTGGATTATTATTAGTGTTGAAACCAGCAATCTTGGCTATATTTGATTCTATACCATCAGCAGCTATAACCATGTCTGCCTTTATTTCCATAGTTTTCCCCAAATGTTTGGCTACTACTCCACAAATCTTACCATCTTTCCTTATGAGGTCCTTCACTGTAGTTTTAACCATTATATCTGTCCCTGCTCGAGCTGATTCAATGGCTAAATGTTTATCAAAGACTTTTCTATCTAAAATATATCCTGTTGATATGCTCTTATCCAAAGTTTCAACATCCACCAATTCTTCGGCATTGACACTTTTTCCATTGGGTGCATGAACTGTGGCTTTTCCTACTTCAGTGCAGACATACTTTTTGGATGGTTCCATATCCAGAGCTTCAAAGGCATAGTGAGGTACTCCTTCAGCACATTGTACAGGAACTCCAATTTCCTGCCTTTTTTCGATCATCAAAACATCCACATCATTTTGTGATGCAAATAAAGATGAAATTGATCCACCTATACGCCCTCCCACTACCACTAAATCATACTTCATGACTCATCCCCCATCAAAGCCCCCAACGGACATACTTCAATGCATCTACCACAATTATCGCATCTTTCATCAAGGATTATCATGTTTTCAGTGAGTTCCAGAAAGTTATTTGGACATACCGCAACGCATGCACCACAATAACCACAACAGTCTACCTCATATTTCGTTTAGATCACCTTGTTAGAATCCATATTATAGTATATACTATAAGAAATTCTAGATACTGTTATATAAATCACTTCTATATCCTTCAAATTATTATAATTTTATACAAAATAAGATCCTGCAATAACCTTATCCTAAACTCTTAAAAGTCAATAAAAGTTGATATTTTAATATAACCGAAGAAATAATGGATTTTAAAACCGTTTTAAAGCGATTTTAGAGGCTTTGTTAATTTCTGAATTTTGATGATGGGATAATTCCAAAAGTAAGTTTAGTACCTGGGAATTTTTAACTCCAATTTGACCTAAACTCCTTACTGCTTCCCATATGATTGAAAAATCATCTTCATTTCCCCGGGCAGATTCTATTACTGATAATAAAGGACCCACAGCATCTTCACAATTTTGAAACCCACTTAATGCCCTGACTGTTTTCCACACACTTAATTTGTCATTTTCTTCAACAGATGCTTGGAGAAACTTAATTAAAGGGTTTAACCCTCTCTTATCGTCAGTTTTTGCAGCTATTCCCCCAATTGCATCTATGGCCTGTTGGATTTTGAAACTGTTTTCAGTTTTTAATATTTTTAGGAGTTGAGGAGTTGCTGGTTTTCCAATTTTAACCAGAGTTCTGGCTGCCATGTCCCTGGCCAGGGGAAAACTTTTTTTGTTGAAATACTTCTGGGGAAGTTCAGTTTCCTGATTATTTCCAATTTCACCCAAAAGTTCTATTAATGAATTAATTGAAGGTTCACCTATTTCTGATAATGCTTCTGAAATTGCAATTCGAGAATATAAAGCTTTTTCATGCTTTAAAGCATTGACAAGAGGCAAAACACTCTCCTCACTGTGTCTCATGCCTAATATGGTTGCAGAAATAGTTCTTTTTTGAGGATGATTATCATTCAACAGACCAATTAAATATTCGGTAGAATAACCATAGTATGGTTTTAGATCTTTAGATGAGATCTGACCTCTTTTTTGGCGATTTATTCTCTTTTTTTCATCCAAATCCATATTATACTGCCTTTAATTCCTGCTTTTATAATAAATTGTTTTTATAATACCACGTTTTAGTCCCTAAAATTACATAAGAAACCTGAAACTACATAATTAAATATAGTTAATGGACATTAAGAGCAAATAATTTTTCTAAAAAATCTTTGTGATTTATATGGGAAACCCACTTACTCAGGACGGTCTTATTCCAATCTATTTCGTTGATTCTAATGAGATTAAACTGGTTGAAATGATTGTAAAGACTGATGAGGAATGGAAAAAGATTTTAACCCCTGAAGAGTTTAAGGTTGCCAGGAAAAAAGGAACTGAACTGGCTTTCACTGGCAAATATCATGACTGTCATGAGGAAGGAGTCTACCAGTGTGTGTGCTGTGGCACTGATCTATTCAGCTCTCAGACCAAGTTTGATTCTGGAACTGGATGGCCCAGTTTCTGGGCACCGATAGCTCGAGAGAATATCATCACTCAATCAGACCGTAGTTTGTCCATGGTGCGTACTGAGGTGCTTTGCTCCCGGTGCCATGCCCATCTGGGACATGTTTTTAATGATGGTCCACCACCCACTGGTCTGCGTTACTGTATGAATTCTACTTCTCTGCATCTAGTCATAAGAAATTGGCCATGATCCGAATGATAAAGGTGTTGTTCCATGCTCTTTTTTTAACCAGACAAATGTAGAGATGAATAAATAGTGGAAAAGATAATTTGTCAAATTTGAGTTTAATAGTTCTCATTCCTTACCTAAAATTTTTTATTAAAAAGGAGATAAGTTTACTACTATGATGGGTAAGAAAACTTACCTTAAAAGGTTGACTTCTAAGTTTCAGATACCCTCTGTTGAGGTTGGTAAAGAATTGGAGGGTAGCACACCACCTTCGGTGTTTATTGGTAGCTGGAATTATCCTAAAGTATATGCTGGTCCCATGATTTCACCTGTGATGGGAGATACTACTATTATGGATACTCCTGAAGCCTGGATACCTGGAAATAAATGCCAGGAAGATATTATTTCCTATCGCATGAGTCTGGTCCGGGGAAAAAATATGTTGGGAGTTACTGATCTGGATAACAGGATGGTAGAGAAACTTCAGGAGATCTCTCTGGCCTCGGGATCCATTGATAGTGAAGCAGAGTTCTGGAAAAAACCACGAGGAGTTTCATTCAGTGAATATCAAGCTCCCCATGGCCCTAGTGCTATTTTGGAGAAGTTTGAAATTGATAATGTGCGCTGGGATCATGAACTGGAGAAAGTTTACTATGACACTGATCAGAGGGCCAGAGAAGCACTGATGGATCTGCACCAGAAAGAAGTACCCTTTTCCCATATGCAGAAAGCATTTTCTGTAGGTACCATGGGTGTAGGTAAGCGCAGACGCCTGGTTCCCACCCGCTGGTCAATCACTGCTTGTGACAGTACCATCGCAGATCAGTTGCTTAGGGAAGTGAAACATTATGATCCAGTGGATGTTCATCGGGTTTACGAGTTCCAGAGTCTTTTTAATTATTATGCAGTGCTTTTACTTCCCACTCCCTGGCAATATGAGTGGATGGAAGCGTTTTTAGAAGTTTTAGGTAAAGAAAAACTCATATTCTCAGATTATGAATATTATCATGGAAAAAAAGAATATTCCAGGGTGGGTGGTTGTTATTACACTTGTAAAATGGCAGTGTTAGAATCATTAGCCCAGGAAAAACGTCAAGCAGGAGTTATCGTTCTTAGAGAGGCTTATTCAGGATATGTGCCTCTGGGTGTTTTTAATGTGAGAGAGAATGTAAGAAATGCCATGTCCCAACCCTACCGAGAATTTGAGGATATGAAAACTGCCCTCGATTATATCAACACCAAGTTACAGCTTCCAGTTAATAGTTTTATTAAAAGGAGTGACCTCTTGCAGGATATTCTTCGTTCCAGACAGACTACTCTGGACTCCTATTTCACCCATTAAATCAAATTGAAATAAGTAATTGAAAATTTCATCATAAAAAGAAGTTATAAGTGATTGAATGGAACTTTTCTTTAAAATGCCATCAAAAAAAGCTCGAAAGGTTATGTGTGACGCTTCTTTAGAGCTTGGAAACCGGCCCCGAGGAAATGAGTATAAAATAAATGCTGAAAACAGTATAAAAGAAGTTACTGGTCATAAATATGCCCGGGTAGTCTGTAGTGGTAATGCTGCAATTATGGCTGTCATGAGTAACCTTAAAGGACCGATTATGGTTCCAGATCAAGGTGGTTGGAGTGGATTTATGAAGATCGCCAAATTATTTGGGCTTGAAATAATATCTGTGCCTACAAAAATGGGAATTATCCATCCAGAAACCCTGGATGAACATTTCAAACAAATTAAACCTCAATCTCTTTTTATCACTAGTTTTGCAGGTTATATGGCTGAACAACCAGTTAAAGAGATTTATGAATGTTGCGAGGATAATGGAGTGATCCTGGTTGAGGATGCTTCTGGATCTGTGGGGGATCCCCGGGGGAAGCTTTCCTGTGGAGACACCGCCCACATAATAGTGGCATCCACTGGATCGCCAAAAATGGTTAACCTCGCCAATGGAGGTTTTATCTCCACCACCAACCCCAAAATTTTTGAAGATACTCATTACATTCTAAAAACTCTTCAAGGTAGCCCTGTTACCTGCGCCGGTCTGACAGAAGAAATTAAAAACGCTCCGGAAAATTTATTGAAAACCATCAAAGCCTGCGAATTTCTTAAAAAAGAAATTAAAACTGTTTTACACCCTGATAAATCCGGGATTAACGTGGCTGTTCCTGTTAATGAACCAAAACCAGTGGCCAAAACTCTTAGAAAAGAAATTAAAGTAAATGGAGGGGGAATGATTACGGTTTGTCCCCGTTATGATCGGATCAATAAGCCCGCAGTTTGTTTAGAAATAAAAAATCTTGATATTAGGTGTTTAGAAGAAAATAATCTTTCAGAGATAGCAGAGACTGTAAACAACACCATTTAAAGTGAAAATAATTAAACTGCCCGCTAATGTTAAACTGTCTAATAAGGTTAAACTGTCTAATAAGGTTAAACTGTCTAATAAGGTTAAACTGTCTAATAAAGTTAAACTGTCTAATAAAGTTAAACTGTCTAATTAGAGATATTATGATTTAATAAAACGATTTAAATGATAGAATAATATTATTTTATAAATTAACTGCAAATAAATCCTTAGCAGGTGTTATAAGGTGGATGATCTGACTGCATTTGCATCTTTCATAAACCTAGATAAATCAAATCTCCAGGTTTAAAAGGGCTGACCGTTCTATAAGTACTTTTTCAATATTTCCGACACTTTTTAGTTCTTCATTAGAAATTTTATATAATTTTTTAAGTGTATTTTCATTTACAGGTAATTTTTCATCCTGTTTTGTGCCTAAAACTTCTTCAATTTTATTTAAAACATCTCTATCACAATCTACAGCCACAACACATATTTCATTTTTACCTTCTTTCACACCTAAAATCTTAAGGGCCCTCGATATTTGCCTTTGAGCAGAAGCCCGGACACAGATCTCCAATCCCAAATCTTTTGCCATGTTTTCATTCTTATCAAAGGCTTTCAGGGCCTGTAAAGTTGCCTGTAGAAGGTGTTTTTCACCGGCTATTCCCTGAGCATTCAGAAGCTGGATGGTGCATCCTTCATGGCCCTGACTGACACCCCTATCTTTAATACCCTTTATTAGAGCTATAAATTTGTTTAAATCATTTATTTCAACGTTAAACCAGGCTATGTTGATAGTGTGACCCATTAAATCGTGTTGATCCATAGTTTACCCCATATATTGGATAGTTATTACTTAATTAGATTGTTTACTGTTTTTAGACCTGTTTTTTTATTAATTTTTTATTAGTCCTCATAACCCGTGTATTGTCCTCATAACCCGTGTATTGTCCTCATAACCAGTGTATTGTTTAGAATGGATAATTCGTTTAGAATGGATAATTCTTCAAGGGGGCAATGATAAAAAAAATTAGTTTTAGGGAGTTTTTTCAGATTGTTTAATCTTATCAGTGAGTACTTTGTTAATACCTGCAAGGAAAGCCTCTACACTGGCATTTATAATATCTGGTTGGGTGCTTCTGGCACTTACCACTTTACCATCGTGTTTAAGTTTTACCACCACATCAATAAGAGCATCAGTTCCTCCAGTTATGGCATCCACGTGGTACTCTTCAAATTCAATGTCAGCAACATCTTCAATAGTTTTTTTGATGGCCACTATGGCTGCGTCAACAGGTCCAACACCCACACCTGCTTCTAATCTTTCAGAATCACCTATTTTTAGTTTTACAGATGCTGTGGGTATTATCTTGTTTCCTGATACAATGGTAAGTTCTTGAAGTTCCACAGGTTTTTCCGTCATTACTCCCATAACATCTTCTGCTATAGCTTGCAGGTCCACATCAGTGACACATTTTCCCATATCTCCTAATGATTTCACCCTGTTAAAGATTTGGGAAAATCTCTCATCATCCACTCTAAAACCCATCTCATTAATCCTTTCTTTGATTATATGAGTGCCTACATGTTTACCCATTACAAAACGGCGCTTGTGACCCACGAGTTCTGGTGTTATGGGCTCGTAAGTTTCAGCTTTCTTCATTACTCCATCTGCATGTATTCCTGATTCATGGGCAAAAGCATTTTCACCCACAATAGCCTTATTAGGCTGTAAATAGATCCCTGTTATCCTGGCCACTGTTTTAGAAACCTCATAGAGCATCTGAATCTGTACATCAGTCTTAACATCATATAATGAGTATAATGAAACTACTAACTCTTCTAATGATGCATTTCCCGCTCTTTCACCAATTCCGTTGACTGTTACATGGGCCTGGGTTGCCCCTGCCCGGATTCCAGCCAGAGAATTGGCAACTGCCAGTCCAAAGTCGTTGTGACAGTGTACACTTAGGGGAACTTGTAATTCTGCCAGTTGACTGTAAAATTTAAATGAACGTTCAGGTGTGAGCATTCCTACTGTGTCACATGCGCAGATGCGTTTGGCTCCTGCATTTATACTTGCCTGGAAAATATCCTGGAGATATTGCATATCACTGCGGGTGGAGTCTTCTGCAGATACTTCCACTAAAAGTCCATGATCCACTGCATATTGGGTGGATTCAACTGCCATGACCTTCACTTCTTCCCGTGATTTGCGTAATTTGTGTTCCAGGTGTAAATCAGAGGTGGGAACCACCAAATGAATGCTATCCACATCACATTCTAAAGCAGCATCTATATCTACTTGAACAGCCCTGGTGAAACTGCATATTTCTGCAGAAAGACCTTCAGAAGTAATTTTTTTAATACCTTCCCTTTCTCCTTTGGAGGTAATGGCAGAACCTGCTTCAATTACATTAACACCTAATTCATCCAGTTTTCTTGCTATTAAAAGCTTTTCATCAGGAGTTAAAGATATTCCAGGGGTTTGTTCACCATCACGGAGGGTGGTATCAAATATTCGGGCTTTCATGGGAATCAACACTTATATGATCTCTTCATAATCTAATATTCATATACATCAATTATAAAATAATCATACACATAATCTTTTCTTAAACTGATATGAATTTATAGAACTTGTAAATTCAATTTTAAAGGATTAAAGTCAAATTAAAAGTTTTCAAAGTAGGAATTTGTCGCTAAAGGAGTCTTATTAAAGAGACTATGATAATATAATTATATTTTCCCCAGGACATTATATTTTCCCCAGGACTGAAACCACCCGGGTTAAACTTTTATGCATTCTTATGTGGTGTTGTTCTATTATTTTAAATTTTGTACCAGCAAGCACCTCATCTAAATCCAGGTAATGAGGGGTTGCCATACACATCAAGC
>JAHKLQ010000039.1 GCA_020854975.1 Methanobacterium sp. | reverse complement strand
TGTTTTAATGAGGTTTATGATGACTCCTTTTATTATATGTCAAGTAGGTAGTGCAAATTGTTGACATGGTGGCATTAGTATCCATAATATCTAGTGTTTTTGCAATTATTCTAGCAGTATATGCTCTCTTAGTTTTCCCATAGTTGAAGAACAACTAAAGAATAAAATTTCATCATTTCTACAGGAGAGTACTAATCTGTTTAGACAGGCCGGATACTACATTTAAAGAATAAAATCAGTCTACAGAAGATTAAATAATTAATTTATATATTCATATAAATACCCATAAAGACTTTGAAATTTTCTACAGAAGATAAAATAATTCTTTAAATAAATTAACCTGTTTTAATTAAATATATCCACTTTAATTAATTTATTACAGGAAATAAAAATTTCATTCTACGAAGAGTCTAGTATATGAGATCCTGTTTAGTGGAGTTAAAAATAGACATATTATAATAATATGTATTTATATTATTAGATTATAAATATGGGAACATGGTTAATGAATCCTCTTTTGAAGCTGTGAAGATAAGATATCTGGTTTTATGGATTGTTTTATTTTTTGTAGTGATGATCGGTCTTTTGGTAGCTACCCATACCTTGTTGAATGGTGCTGAGTGGTCTGTGGGGTTTGGATTACTCTTTTACGGCCTTATCTCTTACTGGATGCTTCGCAACTTCCGAGAAATCAACCTAGATTACTCCAAATTCATTGGACACATCCCCAGGGATTATAACTGGTTCTCCCTTTTAACCATTGTTTTTGCAGTGATTATATTTTCTCTGGGTATGGGAGAGTTAAGCCGGTATATCTTATCGGTTTTGGACCCTGGAATCCTGGCAGAGCTTCCCAGTACCAGTTTATTCTACACCCCCCAAGACACTCCCCTGGCACCTTTCATGAACTTCTTGGACTTTCTCACTGGAGTTATAGCCGCCCCTATTGTGGAAGAGTTCCTGTTCAGGGGTGTGATACTTCATCGTTTCACCTTTAAGTGGGGTTTGAAGAAGGCTGTAATTGCCTCCTCCTTGATTTTCGGACTCCTGCACTCTGATTTTATAGGGGCTTTCATCTTCGCCCTGGTCATGTGCATCCTTTACATTAAAACCGCGACCCTGTTGGTGCCTATACTGGCCCATATGATCAACAACATGTTAGCCTATGGAACACAAATATTGAGCAACATAAATCAGCAGAACACTGCTTATGTGTCTGCATCACCCCATCCCAATATAGGAGTGGCTGCTCTGCTCTTGTTTGTTGCTGGGGTGATTATTTTCTATTTCCTCTATAAGAACTGGCCCAAGATATACTGGAATCCTCCCTATTTCCAGAGGTATTATCAGGGTGTGCAGGAGAATCATTATTATTGAATGAAAATTGGAACTTGTTGGTAATCAGGTGCGGCTGGAAAATTTAATATAACTTCAAGGGGTAATAGGTATCTATTACTAGGATTTTCCTAAAAGGATCAACCTGGAATGATCTAACCTAATTCGAGGAATATGTAAATGGAAGATAAATCACTGCATAAATTCACGGGCATATATGAACTGGAAGGTCATCTGGCCACCTGCAATCTCAATCCTGGAGTGAGGGTTTACGGGGAGAAACTGGTAGAATATGAGGGCTTGGAGTGCCGTTTATGGGATCCTCGCCGTTCAAAATTGGCAGCAGCCATCCTGAAAGGTTTGGAAACATTTCCAGTTGAAGTTAATTCTAAAATTCTTTATCTAGGCGCTTCTGCCGGAACCACTCCTTCACATATCTCAGATATCATCCTGGATGGTATGATTTACTGTGTGGAGTTTGCACCCCGTATGATGCGGGAGCTTTTACCAGTTTGTCGGGCACGGGAAAATATGATACCCCTCCTGGAAGATGCTGGTAAACCACAAAACTACCTGAAATTAATGGAAAAGGTGGATTTCATCTATTCGGATGTGGCCCAACCCAACCAGACCGAAATATTTATGGATAACATGCGCCTGTATCTGAAAGATGAAGGTCAGGGGATGCTGATGATAAAAGCCAGAAGTATTGATGTTGCCCGCAAACCCAGACAAGTATTCCGGGAAGAAGCATCCAAATTAAAGGAACATGGTTTCAGGGTGGTGGATAAGGTAGATCTGGAACCCTATGAGAAAGACCACCGCTGCCTGGTGTGCGAGTTTGCTTTTTAAACTTTTTAAAAGATTTCTAGTTTAAAAAAATTCTTAATAATCATTATAACTCCATTTTTTTATTTCGAACATTTAAAATAGTTTAATCTGTACTTCCTTCGCATTTTTCCTTCTTCTAGACGGAGTCATATCCGGTTGACCCGGTTTAATTTCATACTTTTTAAATTTATAATAGAAAAGAGTAACCTGACATGAATCATGATTTAAACCCATTTTAAAATCGTTATATGCTTCTTGGATAGTTTCCGCCAGGTGTCTCCACTTCATCTCCTGAGTAACTTCCGGTGGCATCTTCCAATCGATCTTATTACTGTTCATTATAATCATGGAAAGTATGGGAAGGGTAGTTGATGAGATTGGTGTAAGAGGTTTTGACAAGTAATCAGTGGGGGATGGTAAAATTTGGAAATAATAGGAAAATTAATGGACAGGGTAATAAATCATAGGCGTGGATAACTTAAAAAGAGGATGATCTTCATTATGGGGAAATGATTTTCGTAATATCTATTTAGAAAATATAAAAAAATTGAGAATATAAAAAAAACATATGGCTTTAACTAATTAAATCCTTAAAAACTCATTAAATAATCTTTTCTGCAACTCTATCCATAATCTGTGCAGATATCTCTTCCTTGGTGCTTAAGGGAATTCTTCGTATCTCATCATCAATCAAAATTACCTTGTTATCATCAGAACCGAAGCCAGCACCTTTTTCTGAGACATCATTAGCCACCATAAGATCTGCACCAGCTTCCCGCATCCGTTTTTTAGCTGATTCAATTAGATCATTCTCTAAAACATTGGAATCTGCCTTGAAACCTACCAGAAAGACTGCTGGGTTGTATTCTTTTGCTTTGTTAATTATTTTAGGGGTGGGTTTGAGTTTTATGGTCAGATTATCCTGGGATGAAATTTTGGATCCTGTTTTTTCCACGGTGAAATCTGAGACTGCAGCCGCGGATATGAAAACATCATGGTCAATAAGTGTTTTTTCCAGTTCTCTCTGCATTTGGTGGGTGGATTCCACTTTCACCTGGTTGAATATTTGGGGGACCTCCACATCCATCCTTCCAGTGACCATGGTTACATTTGCACCTCTACGGAAAGATTCTTTGGCTAGTTCCAATCCCATCTTACCGGAACTGCGATTGGTTATGCCCCGGATAGGGTCTATGTCCTCATAGGTACCACCGGCACTAACTAAGACATTTTTTCCTTCCAATCCACCTTTTGAGGTGGCTCTCTGAACCTGGAGGACAATATCATCAATAGAAGGGAATTTAGCTTTATTTTCCTCCTCTTTTGGTTCCATGAACACCACCCCTTCACCTTTTAGTTTTTGGATGTTCTCATCCACTGCCAAATACATGGACTGGTGCATGGAGGGTACAAAAACAATGGGCGTGTTATAACCGTTGGCTGTGATTAAAAGAGTGTTAATAGGATTATCCGCAATTTTATAGGCGAATTTGCTTATGACATTGGCTGTGGCTGGGGCCACCAGAATCAGATCCTCATCAGCATATTTAACATGCTCAATATCCCCGGTGAGTTTGGTTACCACTGCCTCACCTGTGGCGAATTCCAGAGCATAGGGATTGATAATGTCACATGCACCATCACTCATGAAACATTTAACTTGAAAACCTTTCCTTTTAAGTTCTCTGGCCAGTTTCACCGTTTCAACAGCAGCAACACTACCTGTGACACATAACACAATTGCCATAATTATAATCCCCCTTTTAAAATCTTTAGATTTTATTTTTACCCTTATATTATTTATTATTTAAAAAATCCTCAATTTTCAGTTATTCCTGTCAATAACCACTTGGGTTTTTTCCCCGGTTAACTCCTGTATGATGTTATTTAAAAGGTCTAACTTAGCAGGTAGTCTCCTGGCATCTTCTCGCCTAACACGTATCTTGTGTCTTTCTTCTCCGTCTTTCCCGTAAACTATGTTAATCCCGGAAATACGGGCGGGTGCTAATATGTCAGCGGCCACGGCTTTCAGGTCGGAATTTTCTCCAACCACCCTCACCTTCTTCTCGATGGTTTTGGATATTTCCCTTACTATTTTACCGCCTTTGCCTATGAGTTTACCCACCTGGTCTTTCTCGGTGATGATGATAACTATGTCTCCTATTTCAATGGTTTTTTTGAAACCTATTTTACCATCACCCACCCGGTAGAGGATTTTTGCAATGTCCAAGTCAAGCTGACTGATTTCTCCTGTTTTCAGCTTATTCTCACAACCTTGACATAACATTCCGCTCTTTAAACAGACATCGCATACTGGCAATACCATTTCTCCATTCCTCCTTATTATCTAGTGGATAATCCTAAAAGGTCAATTTTAAAGACCAAATGAATTATATAAATAAATCTTCACCTACCTCATGTTTTTTATAAGGTCTGCAATAGTGTGTCATCATTCATCCTTAAGTAATCAAAAATTCCTTAAATTATGATTTAGTTGATAAGTCAACCTAAAATTTCGGATTTTAAACATCTAGGACGAATTAATGATGATCACAGGATTGTAATAAAATAAAAGCAGATTTATTGACTTACAGTCCACCACTCTGCCCTGTGAAGATAATACTCTAACAGTTAATATTTTATCCAGTTTAGCATATAAAATTTGTGCATAAATTGGACATACTCATAAGAAATGTCTGAAGTAAGTGGACTTAACAATATAAGATGGACACTTAACAAGAGAAATTAATGCTAAACAGAAATAAGATGGTAATATGGGATTTTTGGGAAGAATATTGTGAAAAAAAGATTTTCGATTCCAGGTTTATGATGCCTGGAAACTGTTCACCACCAAGTCGAAGTTTGATTGCTGGGCATCGTAGTCTTCTACCCGGGCACTGCACAGTATCACGTAAATGTTACTTCCTCTCTGCACCCATACTGCCCGGTATTTCTTTGAAACTCCTGAGTCTGCAGAACTGTACACCATCTCGTAGGCTTGAGCATTGTTCAGT
>JAHKLQ010000099.1 GCA_020854975.1 Methanobacterium sp. | reverse complement strand
TGTAGAACTGTGTCTTATTGATTACCTTCCCCTACTTTTGGATATGGGTTTTGATGGTCTGGTGATTGATGCTAGAAATAAACCCGTTGATTATTCTAGGAAAATGTTTCCCCTTTATCAGACTGCTTTAGAACTAAGTATTCATGGTGGTCCCCATCTGGATAAGAAATTACACAGTCTTAAAAGAAAGGTCAAGAAGATATCTAATGGTGGTATTACCACTGGAAACTTCTTGCGAGGTGTTCATGAAGATTATTAATAAGAATAGTGGGAAAAAAATAATGGAGAAGATGAGCTATTAGGGAAATGATTTAGATTAGATTAAAAAGGCAGATTCAACCATTCAAATACCCCTATCATTTTTAAGGCTATGTAGATCAATAGAATTGCTAATAAGTATTGAAGATTTTTAGCAGAAAGTTTGTGAGCGACTTTAACACCCACTCTGGCCATGGGTATGCTAAAACCTGCCAGAACCACCAGCTGCACTAAATTAACATATCCTACTGAGTAGGAAGGTAGTCCAGTTGCATTCATGCCTGTGAAGATGTAGGTTATGATTCCACCAATGGATGCAAAGACAATGAAGGCTGTGGAGGTCCCAATGGCCTTGTGAGTTGGGAATTTGAGGAGAAGGTTAAGTAAGGGAACCATAACCACTCCCCCTCCAATACCCAGAAGTCCCGAGGAAAACCCTCCCAAAAATCCCCAGAAAAGGTATGCTGGTTTCGAATTAGATGTTTCTTCTTCTATTTCAGAAGATTTGGAACCTATCATCCATAATGCACTGAATAATGCTAATAAACCAAATATGAAGCTTAATAGGGCTGCGGGTGCGTTACTTGCTATTCCTGCACCAATGATACCTCCAAATAATCCGGCTATCCCCAGGAAGATAGCAGGATTTACCATGACTGCTCCACGCCTCCAGTGTCCTAAAGCTCCGCTTAGGGCTGTGGGGAGGATCACTGCCAGACTGGTGGCAAAAGCTATTCTTATGGCTGTGTCTGGGTCTACACCCATTGATGTGAGAAGGAAGAACTGGACAGGGGCCATGATAAAACCACCACCCACTCCCAGGAGACCTGAAGCGAAACCTACAAATGTGCCTGTGGCCACAAGAATTAGTATATACGTTATAAATTCCATTTAAACTCATTCCTTAATCTGGAAAACATTTTAATTAAGTTTCCTCAAGGTTGATATATTGTATAAATTTTATATGTCCTTTTTTCATAGGTTAAATATCCTTTTAAAATTTATTTTATATTCTAAGTTGATGTTTATAACATTTTATCAATGCTTTCTGGAGTTAGGATTATAACTCTTAGATCAAGGTTTATATTTTAAAGAGCAAAGTTAAAACCAGAAAAAGTTCAAATAAGTTTAAGTTAAAGATTCACAGAATTAAAGATTTCACTTTAGTCAACGATCTAAAGGGATCATAGGGTGAATCAGTATCCGGTGATATATTTGGATCTGCGTGAAATTAAGGGCATAGGAGATAAGTTAGCCTCCAAGATCATAAACCATTTCGGAAGTCAGGAAGAATTCCTGCGTGCTGCAAGTAATTATGAAGTTTATCAACTGGCAAGTATGGATGGGATCAGCCAGCGCCGTGCAGTGGAAATCATTAATACCGTTCTGGGTAATCCCACTCAAGAATTCCTGAAAACAGAACGTTCCGTGCAGATCTATGAGGAAATAATTCAGAGTATAATACAATATGCAAGTACAGAATATTCTAAAAACAGGGTTCTTCTTCTCAGTCCTGGTAAAAACTCAGAGAATATTGCCCATAATTTAGATATAATTATGGAAGCCAAGGAAAAAGTGACCCACCTTCCTATAGAGGAACTTAGAACTCTTTTGAAAAATATAGATTTTACCAAAGCTTCTAAACCCAAATATGACACTTCTAAAGCTATTTTAGTTGAATCCAGAGAGGATTATACTAGTTTAATGGATAGGGGTCTTAATCAGCATGCCCAAATTCTCAGTATTAATGAAGTGGGAAGTCTGGATGAATTTGAACTGGTAATTTACGTGTATAGAGAGGGTATTCTTGAGGTGAATAACACATCGAACCTTACCATGGTGAATGGTGAAGCTGAAGACCTTGAAATCGTTCCAGAAATTATTTTATCTTACTATCAGGAAAACCATGATCTTTTAGTGAATATTTTGAAGATTAGAAATATACTGGGATATGAATCTGTTTTAGGAGATGTTTTAGAATTATTAGATTCTATTGGATCTTCCAGGGTGGATGAAAAGTTATTTGATGATGCTGTGAATCAGGCCAAAGAAAAAGCGGATAAACAATTAGAAGATGCTATTAAAAATGTGGATCTGTCTGGTGAAGAGGTTTTAGATCTTTTAAATAGGGATATGCCTCCTAAGATCCAGGAAATCTTTGACCGAATTCTGAAAGAGATCATTAGGGATATTAAAGAGGATACTGGAGTTAGTTTCGATCCATTTATTCAGAAGTATCCCTTGGAAATAGATTGGCAGGAATTGGAAAGAGTTAAAAAACAGGAAATTGGTAAAAAACAGGTTAAATCCTTTGAAGAAAGAGTTATTGTGGCTGCAAAACTTGAGAATCTTAAGAAGGATGTTGAATCTGAAATTCAGGAAATACTTGAATTTGATTATCAGTTCACTCTGGGCTGTTTTGCCCATTATTATGATCTGCATCCACCCCATCTTGGTGATGGTTTCAGCTTTAAAGAAGGTTTACATTTGAATTTAGCCCTTGAAGACCCAGAACATGTGCAACGGATTGATTATTCCTTGGAATCTCCGGATAATGTGGTTCTCCTTACTGGGGCTAATAGTGGAGGTAAAACCACCCTCCTGGAGACCCTGGCCCAGATGAGTATCATGAGTCAGATGGGGTTGCCAGTATGTGCCAGGGAAGCCCAGGTGAAACTGGTTGATGAGGTTTATTTCTTCAGCAAAAAACGTTCACTTGATGCAGGAGCTTTTGAATCATTCCTAAGCACATTCATGCCCATTGTTGTGCGTGAAGAGGATAAATTAATTCTTTTAGATGAGTTGGAGGCCATTACTGAATTGGAAGCGGCGGTTAAGATCATCTCCAGTTTCATAAATTTCATACAGGATTCTGAATCATTTGCAGTTATTGTAACCCATATGGCCCAGGAGATACTGAAAAACACGGATGTACGGGTGGATGGTATTGAAGCCAAGGGCCTGGATGAGGAGTATAACCTGATGGTGGATCGTACTCCCCGGATGAACTATTTTGCCAGGAGCACCCCTGAATTGATACTGCGTATGGTTTATGAAAGATCTGATGGAAAACTGAGAGAAATCTATGGTAAGATGCTGGAAAGGTTCTAGTCCCCATTCAAAAGAAAATGTAACACTATCTACTACAATAAATTGGGGAATATCTTGAACAGATTAATGCGGTTAAAAAATGACAGCGCGACTCTCAAATAAAGCTGCATTTCCATTTATGGTGATTTTTTGTTTAGTTATGATAGTTATGTTTAGAAATATTTTTGTTTATACATTATTTCCCCTATTATTGGTTGGATATCTTATTTTATGGAGATATGAAGATAAATTAGATGATAAATATAGTTTACGACGTTTTGATGGAAGTTATACTAACCAAACAATTATAATTGCTGGTTTAGTTTTTTCACCTGCGATAATTATCACTTCATTAGTTTATGGGGCAGTGCATAATAATTTTTTAGGATATATCGGTTTAGCAGTTGCAATGATTTATCCTTTTATTTTCATGTTTTTAAGACTGGAAATTTTTAGTGATAAAAATATAGTAGAAAAGAGAGGGTTAGGTTATTTTCCTGCATCTTATTTTTTATTTTCCTTTGGAATTGGAGTTTTTACTACATTCAGAGGATTTTCAGCTTTAAATTTCTACTTAAATACTGGTAATCCACCTCTGGAGTTTGCAATAGTTGCAATCTTTTTAGGTTTGCTCTTCCAGACAATTGTTCTCTTACCAGATCAGTTCAATAAAATCAGTCCCTTTGACCTTAGAGAGCGAAAAGGATTGCTTTTTATGTTTGTAATCACAGTTTTACTGTATGTGATATCTCAAGATCTAATTTTCTCTTTAATTTAAGAAACTAAAAACTAATATACTAAAAATTATGATTAAATGATATTCATTTGCAGATATTACAGACAATATAACAAATATTAACTGAAGTAATAAACGAAGTTGATTCAACAGTTAAAAATGTAGTTTTCAGGAGTACGCCTAAAGAAGGTATAAAAAAGCTGATATTGGGGTGGGATTCTTTTTCTGGAGTTGTAAATATAATAGATCCAGAAAACAATAGTTGTAACAGTACATATTATAATTTGTGGGTAATATATTGAATAGAATTAGTTTACGGTGTGATCATGCACAGAGTTAAAGCTAAAATCTTGGCATTCATTGGAATTGTAATATATATGATTATTATGAGTACTCTTACTAAAAATATTATATTTTATGTGTTGGCTCCTTTATCTGTAATTACGTTTCTTATTTGGTGTATATGTGAAGAGAGATTGAATGAAAAATATAATCTCCAACCTTTTGATAAGATTGGCAGAAACAGGACAATAATCATTATAGGGGTAATTTTGTCACCAGCATTTTTTATAACATCGATTGTTTATGGAATAACAGGGAATAATGTTTTGGGAGGATTAGGTTTAGCAATTACTATAATCTATCCCTGTATTTTTATGTTTATAAGAATGGAAACATTCAGTAATAGTATAAGTGAAAAAGGTGGTTTTGGCTATTTCCCTGCATCTTATTTCTTATTTTCATGTGGAATTGGAATTTTCACTACATTCAGAGGATTTTCAGCTTTAAATTTCTACTTAAATACTGGTAATCCACCTCTGGAGTTTGCAATAGTTGCAATCTTTTTAGGTTTGCTCTTCCAGACAATTGTCCTCTTACCAGATCAGTTCAATAAAATCATTCCCTTTGACCTTAGAGAGCGAAAAGGATTGTTTTTTATGTTTGTAATCACAGTTTTACTGTATGTGATATCTCAAGATCTAATTTTCTCTTTAATCTAAAAAAAACTAAAAACAAATCTTTACTAAAAAAATATTAGAGACCAAATACTCCTGTTTCAGTTACAAGAGTTTAGGGGGTTAAATATAAACCCCTGATCCTACCAGATAGGTTTGATCCTGGTATTGTGCCCTCTTAATGTAGGTCAATTTTAGTGAAGGTGTTGTTTCTCCGGGTTTGGGCCACATGTATTCCACCCAGCCACTTCCATTTTCAGCGGTTTGGATGAATAGTTTACCAATGGGTTTTCCTTCATAATCCACCAGATCAGTCATGTTTTTACCTTCACC
>JAHKLQ010000211.1 GCA_020854975.1 Methanobacterium sp. | reverse complement strand
TCGGTCCAACCACTTCCGGAATCATACTCCCATTTCCAGGATGTGGGGTTGTTGGTTGATTCGTCAGTGAATTCCACGTATAAGTTTCTCACACCTGAAGTTGTACTGGCACTGAAATCAGCCACAGGAGCTGCAGCAGCTTCACGGATGGTTAATGCTGCTAAAACGTTTTTAAATGAAGTTTTAACAAAACCATATTCTAGTGTGCTGTCTGATCCTGTTGTGATGTTACTGGTAACATCCCAGTGATGTGTTTCAAAATAACTATAATTTTTTTCGCTGATATCACCGGTACCAGTGTACAGTAATGCACCGTTAAAGGTGTAACTTCCATCATAACTGGACAAAGCTACAGTATCTAGGGTGGCATTGGTAATATTTCCTGTGACGGTACTGGTGGCAAATGTGGTTTGTGAGGTGCCACTGTTGATCCAGTCCTGTCCAGCGTTCACCCAGTAGTCCACTTTATCTGAATCACCATCGTTGTAGGCTACCAATAATCCAATAAGTTTCACACGACCATCATAACCATCACCACCCATATCCTCAGTTTTTACATAAATAGATGGATTATTACAGGTTATAAGGCTAGTAACATCATACCAAACCATGTAATCTGAATAAACTTTGTTACAATGGTCATTTAACCAGTAAACCGTTCCTGTCATGTCACTTTGGATGTTCATCTCTTCTACACCAAGGATTTCACCAGCATCATCATAGTCTCCATCCCCATTGGCATCGATTTTAACTGTGGTACGTACCGGCCAGTTGTTTTGACCTGAACCAGAATACACATTCACATACACTTTAGCCCACTCAATATCAGTATAAGTAGGTAAAGTGTTGTTTTGTGTGATTTCGTGGGTCTCACCAATGGTCTGGTCGACGAAATCCACTGGTTGTGTGGTGTTCACATACAGATCCCCTGAAACAGTACCATTATCTGTGGTATTTTGAGGTAAAGAATCTGCAGAAACAGCACCACACATAACCAGACTAAAAACAATGGTTAATGTCAAAAACATGAGATATTTATTCATTTTTTCAGGATAAATACGGTTCACCTCCATTAAATTGGTTTATTTATCTTTTTAATTAATTTTATTTAATTAACAATCAATATTTGGTAATTTTATTTTTTATTAAATCGTTACAACTCTTTTTATTAATCCCGGTTTTCTTACCACTCCCCTTATTTTTTATGAAAATCTATATATACAACTATCATATAATACTATTTAATATACATTTATTAATAACTTTTAAAGATATACATTTATAGTGAGTATTACATTAAATAAAGTATTACAAAAGGACTTTAAAAAAACATTAAAATAATACAAAAAGATAGTCTTTTATTTGGAGGTAACATCATTAACATTGATTATCAGGATAGTTTTTTGTCTAAACTCATTTTAAGAATCTAAAATCATTTTAAGAAAAATTTAAAGATGGTGTACTGGGTAGAACACACCTTTTTGCCATGGTTAGAGTATGCAAACGTTAACAACATGTTTTTTTGATTCAACTTCCCTGAAACAATTTTCCATGCTACAAGAACCAACATACTAACGTTGTTTAAAAAATAAGCATTATAATAAGTTAAAATGACCTAAAAATCAATATACTATTTAAAATAATCTTAAAATAGTTCACAATCCAGGAAAAAGATAATTAACTAAACAAAAAAATCAAGTTAATAAAAATTCTATAAGTATTATTTTCAAGCCTTTAAATCCAATAAATGTAATACTGAAGATAACATTTATATGATTGGTTAATCTGCCATATATCCATAATATTTTACATGAGGTACGGGGAGCAAATTTGAATGGGACTTCTAAATAAAACTAGTGTGATCATTGTTACCTACAACCACCGGGATTACATGGAACTTGCATTGAAGGATGAGATGAGATCTATTTTTTCTTTAAAAAATTTGGATATCATTGTAGTGGACAATAACTCCAGTGATGGAACTGCAGATTTTATTGAAGAGAAATTTCCAGGAGTTAAGCTGATTCGAAACACAGATAACATCGGTTTTGGTAGTGGGATTAACCAGGGCGCTCAGATAAGTGAGAGAGAATATTTAGTTATTATGAATCCAGACACTATGGTAGAAAAGGAATCCATTGAAAAAATGATTAATCCTCTATTAAATGAGAATATCACAGTAACCATTCCCAAGGTCCTTCTTTATAATAGTTCCAAGATAAATACCTGTGGAAACATCGAACATTTCACTGGTCTATCATTTACCAGAGGTTTGGGTGGGAGTAAAGATGATTGTATCTCATCAAACTTTGTTAATGGACTGTCTGGTGTTTGTTTTGCCATCAGAAGAGTTGATTTCCTGAAATTAGGTGGTTTTGACCAGAATTTCTTTTTGTACATGGAGGATGTTGATCTCTCCTGGAAGATAATCTCCGCAGGTTTAAAAATTTTATATATCCCCCAGGCAGTAATCTATCATGATTATGTGCTGGAAGTCCCCCCCGAAAAAATATATCACCTTGAAAAGGGTCGATACATAATATTAAAGAAATATTTCACCTGGAAAGAGTTTATAATGTTCTCACCATCTTTAATTGTAAGTGAAATATTCACATGGGGATATTCAATATTAAATGGATTATCCGGAATTAAATTTAAATTAAAAGGCACTAGGGATGGTATAAATGCGGATGTGATTAAGGTAGATTGTAACCGGAAGGAATTGTTTCGCTGGCTTGATTTTAAAACCCCCTCTGGACAGTTAAGTTACATCTTCCTTGACAAAACTATTAGACGACTTGGAAATCTTATATACCTTATAAATTACCATCTAGTGTTAAAATTGTGGGATATATATTCCCATGCACTCACTTTCAATCCTTTAACCAGGAAGGATTCTGACCTAGTGGATAAATTTGAAAATATAGAAAATTGAACGGTTTTTGACGTATATCATTATTTAAAATCATTTTTCCCTGGTTTCTCTGATTATGATCAGTTCGGATTACAATATTATTAATATAACCTGAGAAATGGTTTTTTTAAAATTTGAATTATAAAACTTAAGTCATGATAGATCTTCTGGTTCTACTAAAAAAATTTCAGTTCACCCATTCCAAATATCAAAACTCATAAATAACTCAAGATAGGATAAAACTTAAAAAAGGAGTTAAAAGATTAATAATCATAAATTTCCCCTTAATTTAACTATTTAAGCACAATCCCAATTGACAAAGATTTATCCACCTCCTAATTGGAACTTTTAGTAGGGATGCGTCTATAATTAAAAGATTTAAATCTATATTTATGGGACTATATAAAATAGAGAACAATATAATAGAGAAAGATCGAAATAGAGAAGAGAAGGATTTAAAAAATAGAAGGAATTCCATGAAGACAATTGAACAACCAGACATTGTTGGTATAATCGTGCTGACTTTTCTGTTGATGATAGTTATTTTCATCCCATATTTTAATGGAAGTTTCTTGAGAATAATCCTTGGCATTCTTCTTTTGTTATTTTTTCCAGGATATGTACTCCTGGCTGCCCTGTACCCTAAAAAAGATAGTTTTAATGTGATTGAATGGATTGGTTTGAGCCTGGCATTGAGTGTGGCCATCACCTCTTTAACTGGTATCGCACTAAATTATACTCCTTACGGAGTCACCACCACCCCTATCATCATATTCTTGTTAACTATTATATTAGGCCTAATTGCATATGTGGGGAGATTAAAACTTCCCTCAGGAGAAAAACTCAGTATAAACCCTGAGAAAATATTTGGTACTGTTAAAACCTCAATTGAAGGAAAATCAAAGAATGACAAAATATATTCAACGGTGTTGATAGTTTCCATTGTTTTAGCTGTTTTCATGATGATTTATATTATGGCTAACCCTATGAAAGAAGAAACATTCACAGAATTATATATACTCGGTCCAGGTGGTAATGCATCGGATTATCCTACAAACCTGACTGTGGGAGATGAAGGGAAGGTAATTATAGGCATTTTTAACCATGAATATTCTGAAACTAAATATCTTCTGATAGTTAAATCCAATAATGTAACCCTAAAAAAAGAAAATATAACCCTTTCCAATAATGAAAAACAGGAAATACCCTTCACATTCACAGTTTATGATTATACTGACCAGAAATTAGAGTTTTTATTATATAAATATCCTGATGATGAGGATCTTTATCGGTCTCTCCATTTACAGGTGAATGTTACTTAACTCATTGATATTCAATTTAGAATCAAATTTTGGATTTTATTCATAATATACTGATAATATTATTAACTTCCATTATTATTTTAGGGTTCAAATGTACATTTTTTAAGGAATTTTTAAGATAAGGATTAAATCTTATTGAAACTAAAAAGAAAAAATAACTAATTTTTTAACACACATGTAATTAAAATAGCTGCCAAAGTGAGTGTTATCCAACTCAAGTGTTTTATATCTATTAGTATCCTACACAATTTCCGTACTCTGGAAGTTCACCCTCAATAGTGTTTATTATATAAAGTTTCATTGACATTTTCCTGTTTTTGTTTTTAGGTCAGAAAAAAACCAAAAAAAGGTTAAAGTTAAAAAATTAACCATAAAACCTAGAAAAGTTACTGATTACAATTTGGAGTAATTCCCATTTAACCTGAGTAATTATCATGAACCAGCAAGATTTAAACCCTGAAAAAATTCTTAAACAACTCCAGGAAACTGAAACCAAGTTTCAGAAAACTGAAGAAGAGTTAGGTTACCTTAAATCAATAATTGAATACACAGAAGATGCCATAGTAGGTATAGGTCTGGATGGAACCATTCTCACCTGGAACCCTGGTGCAGAGATGATCTACGGTTACACCTCCCAGGAAGCAGTGGGTAACTCGGTGACCATGCTCATACCACCCTACAACACCGATGAAATATCTCTTATACTGGCCTGGATCAAAAGTGGTGAACGGGTAACTCATTACGAAACCCTACGCAGACGTAAAGATGGTTCTCTGGTCAGTGTATCCCTCAGTGTATCTCCTATGAAAGACCGCACTGGTGAAGTGGTGGGAGCATCCAGTATTGCCCGGGACATCACTGCGGATCGGAAACTGGAACTGAAACTGGAGGAAAGTGAAGAAAAATTCAGGGAAGTTTTTAACAATGCCAATGATGCCATATTCCTCCATCTTATTAAAGCAGATGGACAACCAGGCAGCTTCACTGAAGTTAACGATGTGGCCTGTCAGCGTCTTGGATACACTCATGATGAACTATTAAAAATGACACCCTCTGACATTGACAGTACCAAAACCCGTCAAAGTATGCCCCAGTTCATGGGAAAAATACAATCTGAGGGCACAGCCACCTTTGAAACTGTGCAGGTAACCAAGGAGGGCAGTGAAATACCAGTGGAGATGAGCAGCCACCTTTTCAATCTCAGAGGTGAGAAGATGGTGCTTTCCATAGCACGGGACATCACCCGCAGAAAAGAAGCCGAAGCACAACTCCGTAAATCCTTGGAAGAAAAGGAATTACTCCTTAAAGAGATCCACCACCGGGTGAAAAACAACCTCATGGTCATATCCAGCCTACTGAGCCTCCAATCCAGATACATCAAAGACAAGGCTGCACTGGAGGTTTTTAAGGAAAGTCAGCGCAGAGCGCGTTCCATGGCTCTTATCCATAAAATGTTATACCAGTCCACAGACCTTAAATGCATAGACTTCGGAGACTACATTAAAACCCTCACTAGAGAACTTTTCAGGACCTATGCAACTAGAGACAATATCAAACTCAACCTGGATCTGGGTAAAACCCTACTGGACATCAACACTGCTGTACCTCTGGGATTGATCGTTAATGAACTCATCTCCAACAGTCTTAAACATGCCTTCCCTGATAATGTCCCTGGTGAAATAACTGTGAAATTCCATAAAGAGGGTGACCAGTTCCATTTCATGGTAGCAGATACTGGTGTGGGATTACCTGGAGACCTGGACTTTACAAAGACCAGATCCCTGGGAATGCGCCTGGTTAACACTCTGGTGGACCAGATGAATGGAACCATAGAACTCGACCGCACCAGAGGGACCTGTTTTTTAATCAAATTCACAGAAGAAGAATTCAATGATGTAAGTTTATAATCAATGGATTTAACACTAATCAATGGATTAATTTAGTAAAATCCAATCAATAGTCTAAACTTTACAATAGTCTAAACTTTACAATAGTCTAAACTTTGCAATAGTCTAAACTTTACAATTATGATAGAGGAATGCAATGGTTAAAAGGAGATCAAAAATCGTAATCTTCATTTGTGCCCTGATTTTCCTGGTATTAATAGCCGCCAGTTACACTTATTTATTTTCAACAGGTTCCAGTCAGGAAACAACACTAAAACAGGGTTATGGTGTGGTGAATAATTCCCAATTCCAGATTGAGAGTGGTTGGTACCAGAATTTCAGCACAGGTTATGTGAAATCAGCCAAACTCAACTATAACGGTTCAACCAGTAAAGCGGTGTTAATGATCATGGTGGATCAGTTCCAGGACCAATCTGCATATGAAAACAATTACCTTGCCCTCAGCCAGAAAAATGACTGGAAAGTATCATCCACCAACACGGAAAACAGGGAAGGAATCCAGGTTAAAACCATTCAGGTTACCAGGACAGGGGGTGGGGAAACTGTTCAATATTATTACTTCCAGAAAAACGGGAAATACTATCAGATATTAATTGATATGACCACCTCTGATCCCTCACAGTTCTTTAATAATGAGAACTACAAGTTGAATCAGACAGTTAACACCATCATCCGCACCATAACTTAAAATCCTCCCTTATTTTATCCATTTTCCATTAATCTTCACTTCTAATTTTCTTCTCCTTCCACTCTGACAGCACATAAACTACCAGGGCAATGAAGAGGGCCACTATGGTTATGTAGTAATCATCATTGGGCACCAGGTTCACCGTGAAACCCATCCAGCTGGCTGGATAAAATAGATACATCCCATATCCCATTTGTATCAGGAGCAAATCCAGGGCATAGTGGGTTATGATACCGAGGGATAGAAACAGGAATGCTTCTTTTTTCTTCTGGAAAAGTAGGGAGGCAATACCTGCCAGTAAAAATGAACCAATAGGCAGGTGAACCACGTAGATATAATCCCACCAGTCCTGTCCCATTAACTCGAATAATATGGAAACTTTAAGTGCATCAGGGAACACGGATCCCACCATAACTAACACAGTATTGGGTTGATTAAACTGAGGGTATTTGAAGCGCAGTATCCTACAAAGGCTCCAGGCCACTGCCACATGAACTACCCAGTCAGGCATATTCTAACGCCTCCTGAACTGGAAAGTTTCCCAGTTAAAACTCCAGTAACGATGGAAAATATATAATAAAAAAATCAAAACCAGAAAAGAACGCACGAGGAGGAAGATATACTTCCAGTACTCGTTAACTTCAATCTTCTCTACCTTAACAATCTGATTATCCTGTCCCAGAACTCCAACCACTGACACCCGATCATCCACCGATACTGGGGTATTATTACGGATGGTCATGGTCACTATTTGGCCATTATAGTTTTCCTGGATCTGGAAAAAACCATCATCAGTATGAGTTACGGTTCCAAATACATTTACCACTTCTCCCTGAGGATAATCGGATAGGATAACCTGGTAAGAGGGATATTTAAGGTGATTCTCATGTTCGGCTGCATAATATGAGCACAGTACCACCAGAACAATTAGCAGCACTAATCCTACTAATACACGGTTTTTAGGACTTTCCAGGTTCACGTAAAATACTCCTTAAGAACGTGATTAAATGATTTGAAGATATGGATTAAGGTTTTTAATATCAGTACTAACTAATCTATAATGAGGTAAGGGTTAGTCCTTGTTGAGCTAAGGGTTAGTTATTATGGTTAGTTATTAATTATTAATAGGTGATGAGGGGTTATAATGGGTCTGGGTTGGTTTTATTCTGGTTTAATGAAATCATTACAAACCTGGAAATGCTGACCATAATCCTTTTGTTAGATTAATACAACAGGGTGGGTATCAATCTGTAACTAAACTTTTAATGGTGTTTAAAATTTTTTCAGCTTTTTTAATTCCATTCTGAGCTTCAGTGAAAGAAGTAATGCCTACCATATCATAAACTGCCCTATGTCGCTTCCTACGCATCCTTTCCAAATATAATACATCATTTTTTGGCAGATATTCAGCTGCAAATTTAACCACGGCAATATGTGAATTTCTACTTGATGGTCTGTAGCCCTTTTTGAACATTAGGGAACGTATTGCTTGCAGGATAGAGTTATATGCAATGTTAAAGGCCCAATCAGTATCAGTTTTAATTATTTCTCTGGCAACTATCAGATCTCTTTCAGCAATTTTTAAAGATTCTTCAACCATTCCCTTGTTGGTTCTAATCCTTTTTAGGTATCCTTCCTTTAAAAGATCATCCAACATCTAAATCTCCTATAATCATTATCTTAGGTCCTTCAAGGACATTATAAAGAAATGCATCTTCCTTTTTTGATCTTGCTTTAAGTTCATCTGTTGTAATCAGGAAATAATTTATCTCACGATTAACCATTTCTTCCAAAGAAGATATCTTTTTTAATAATTCATCTTCGTTAACATCACCCACTATGAAAAGATCCAAGTCGCTTCCTTTATCTGCTTCGGCACTGGCAAATGAACCATAAATAAATGCTACTTCCACTCCGCTGACTTGGGATAATAACTCTTTTGCATAGTTGCTAACTCCTTCTGTTTTCATAATTATATTTCTAAGCTCAGGATAAATGGGATAATTAGTTTCAATTGAAAAATACTTAAGATTGCCCTGTTTTTTGCTTATTAATAAGCCTAAATCTTCTAAATTTTTTAATTCTCTTCGAACAGAGTTGTAATTTTCATGTATAAGGCGAGATATTTCTCTTAAGAAAAAGTCCTGACCAGGGTTCATCATAAACAGGGTCAAGATCTTTACCCGAGTTCGTGAAGTGAATAATCTATCTAACATGTATAAAGATTGTGTTCAATCGTATAAAAAATTTGTTCAATTCTTTTAATTATTCTTACTATTTATTTAATAAGTATTAAAATTTTTGGATACTAATATTGAGATGCAGGTAAATAAAAATCACTTGAAATAATATCAGTAGGGAATTTGCATCCATGCAACCAGAGGACATCTCTCAAGTAACCAAACTCCACCGGAAATTTGGAGATAATAATTCCCTGCTATCGATCTATTTCTCAAGTGAAAAAGACATACTACATTAACCCGGCCTACACCCTTCCTGAATACAGAGGAAAAGGAGTTATGTCTAAACTGGAACAACTTTTATCCCAGTTATCCAGGAAAATAAGGTTGAATTTCTAGAATTACATATCACATTACAGATCAGGAGGCAATAAATGTCTGGAGTTTTAAAAATTAAACCCTCTCTTTATACCGTTGTTCCATGAAAAGCACATGGAAACAGGTACCCGCATCATTTACCAATTCAATACCTCCATCCAACTGTTTTACCAGGCTATTTACCAGTTGAAGTCCCAAACTGGGTGTGTTGTGGAAGTCCAAGTCTACTGGGAAACCAACACCATCATCTTTCACACATAAACTGTATTCTCCAGCACCACCATTATTTGATTTTTCATGGAGAGATATGGATATCACTCCCTTTTCCTGGTTGGGGAATGCATATTTAAGACTATTGGAAACCAGTTCATTAATAATCAATCCCAGAGGTACAGCGGTGTCAATATCGAAGAACACATTACCCACATCCAATTGGAGCACAATACCCGCATTGACCGAGTAACTGTGGAACAGATTCATGGTTAAACTACGTATATATTCCTTCACATTAATCCGGGCTAGGTCAGCAGTTTGATAAAGCTTTTCATGCACTAAGGCCATGCTTTTCACTCTTCCCTGGCTTTCCTGCAGAAGATTATCTGATTCCTTATCTTCAATATAGTTACGCTGCAGATTCAATAAACTGGATATGATCTGCATATTGTTCTTCACCCGATGATGTATCTCTCGCAGAAGAAGTTCTTTCTCACTTAAAGACTGTTTGATCTTGATCTCTGCATTTTTCCGTTCAGTTATATCCAGGAGGGACACCACACTATCTGTGGTTCCAGGAATCAGAGATGCCGAAAGCATGATCTGCTTTTCTTCCCCCTTCTTATTAATGAGACGAAACTCGTATTCAGATGGAACATTCCTTTCAGGGTGTCTGCGTATCTTGTGAATTTTCTCCATCATTTTAAGATCATCCTGATGTACAAAATCCATCCACCTTAACTTATTTTCAAGTTCTTTCACCTGGTAACCACTCAAGGTTTCACACTTCCTATTGGCCATGGTGATCATACCATCATTCCCCACTATTAGGGTGGCTGTCCCGGTATTCTCAAAAATAGTCCTGTAAAATGTTTCAGATTTCAAAAGAGCTTGTTCAACCTTTTTACGTTTTGTCTGGTCAACAACAGTACATATAGCTCCATTAAACTTACCCTCATTTATTTGAGGTATAATCCATCCACTCTGGTATGATTTGTTACCATCAGGGCTGGTGATACTTATAGAATCATAATACATAGGTTCAAGACTTTCCTTAGCCTCCAAATAAAATTTTTTCAACTGGGCAGTAGTTTCATCCGGAAGATCCTTCAGGATATGCAATCCCTTCATTTTCTCAGTTTTAACTCCAGTTAACTCTTCCATACCCCTATTCATAAAATAAAGCCGATCATGACTGTCAGTTACCCATATGCCTTCATTTATGCCTTCTACCAGGTTTTCATAGAACTGTTTAAGGTTAAGACGTTTCTTGTCGGATTCCTGTCTTTGCCGATCCATCTGGTTAAGCATTTTAGCATTCCAACTAATAATAGTGGCCAGAACAGCCATGGTAAGAATTATGGTGAAAAGATCACCAAACTGGGGACTGTATAAATGTAAATGACGACCAATAGATATTAAAAGTCCCAATATGAACACTGCTCCCAATGAGGTGGGTAACAGGCGCCGGGCCATGTAACCACCACTGTTCTGAGCAGTGATTCTTCCCATATAATTCTGGTCAGGGAACAGGCATAGTAGACCTACAGAAAGGCAGATATGTATTATTGATGAGAGGAAAGCCATTTGCACCACTATATCCAGGGTGTAATCCGTGCTACTCCCATAAAGATAGGATGAAAAACCTAACAAAGATATAAATCCGCAGAGAAATGCAAAAAGTTGAACCCAACGAATTTTATAGGTATAACTGGCCATTAATAGAGCGGAACCTATTAAAATAAAGTTAACAGCACTTAAAAATCTGCTCTTACTCAAAACACCTGTACTTGGTAGAAATGTGGTAAAAAGTTGGTCCATACCCAAATTTATACCGATGATATATTCCAACAATGTTAAAACACCGAAGATAACCACTATCACAGCCAAGACCCTGGTAATCAAGAGTTCCCGGTTATTTGGCTTACAATTGAGTATGTAAAGGCAGGAACCAGCCAGTATGAATAGGAATGAAGTGTTTAGTTTACTGCCCGGTATTCCTAGGAGTTCTCCTCTGAGGAGGGGTATGTTAAAAAACCACCCTAATGCACTTACAATTCCTAAAAGAATAACTGTTAATGCTAAGATTTGGGAATACCTTCGAAAACGAGAAAGACGATTTAGGTAGATGGTAAGTTGCACTTCATCATCTTCTAAAGGCACCCCCTCCTTCTTCAAGAGTTCCAAATTATCATTCAATTTTTCCAACTAAAAAAACCCTCCCCAATATTATATTCATACTATCCTATTAATCCATATGGTAACGTCTAATGGGGTAAATTCAGATGAAATCCGCATGAAATGGGTCAATGCTCTATTCACATATTGTTAT
>JAHKLQ010000227.1 GCA_020854975.1 Methanobacterium sp. | reverse complement strand
TTTTTTAATGGGTTCTAACCATTCAATCACTTCTTCAGCAATATTTTCAGAGATATCCTCGATCCAATCCTGTTCACTCCAGGTACACACATCCTCCTCTTCAATATCTCCCACTATATCTTCCACTCGATCCTGATCAGTGTAGCCCCCTACATTTGATTCACAGAAACTGTAATCTTTATCATGATTATCAAATAGAACATCCCAACTTCCAGAATCCCTAACCTCCCAATACCAATAATAGTTTCTAACGGTTTCTTCCCCAGGATTTGTTTCATTGAATGATTCTTCCTCGCTATAACCAACAATAAGAACTTTGTTATCTTCTAGATAGATATGTTTCTCCCAGGCATCCCTTTTTCTCTGTGATTTTTCCAATTCAGTTTCTTCTATCTTTTCCACTAACTCGTCTTTACCAATCATTTTCATAAACCCCTGTAGGTCCTTTATTATATGGTGAAACATGAACATGCTCTAACTAAAATTATGGTAAGAATAACACTTATTTTTATGTCATTGATCCCAATTGAATTATGGGTGTCAAGGTGGGGATGGAATTAAAATATTTCAGGGGCTGGTAGCTCAGGTGGGAGAGCGTTGCCTTCGCAAGGCAGAGGCCGCGGGTTCAAATCCCGCCCAGTCCATTTCATGTTTATCCATCCAGTTAATCGGATTTAAAGCTGTGTTAAAGATAATCAACGATTTTTTTGGTCCAATTCATTTAGAATGTTGTTAAAGTTGGTTTGCACATCTTCAATGTTTCCTTTACTGTTGATTATATGCCATCCTTGAGCTAATTTTAGGGCTTTCCTTCTCACTTTAATAAGGTCATCCAGATTTTCGAACATCTCCTCTTCGTCTCGTTTTAACATCCGCAGGAGAGCTTCTTCTGGTTTTAGATCTAAAAAGAACATATGTTCTGAGGTGGGAAGAACCATGGTGAAAAACATGTAGAGGAATTTAGCCATAGGAAGAGGCAGATAGGCCAATCCCATCAGGTAACGTACCATAATAACATTATCTGCTTTCCCATGATATTTTTTAACAGAACGGATAACATCCAGAGCATAATAAACCGATGCTCTCATCTTATTAACTTTTCCCCGGCCTAATAATGCCTTTTTTGCTTTTAAACCATAAGAATTATCAGAAGAGGGATGTTCCCTGAGAATAACACTTTCACCTTGTGCTAAATATTTTCTTTGGATAAGTTTGGCTTGAGTACTCTTCCCAGACCCGTCCAATCCATCAATGATAATGAAGCGCATATTCTCATTCTCCTCTTAGATGTTTTTGAAATTTTAATATTTAAAACCTATTTTCATGTCCTTTTAAGACTTCAAAATATAAAGTTAGCCTTATGGAGATTTTGATTAATTAATGATGTTAACTTTAAGTTTTATTGTACCAATTTTCTTATATTGATATGTGATTTAAGTTTATAAGGATAATTATTAGTTTAGATGGTTAGTAAGATGTAGGTTGCCACTCCTGAAAAACAGGCAGTAAGGTTATCCAGGCCTTTTGGTGTTACTCCTTCAAATATGGTGGCTACCAGTGCCACACTACAAATCACCAGGGGATCGGCAGGCACAGCATAATAGGTTAAAACTATCCATAAAGTAACAATGAGTATTATAAACATGGTAAGTGAACCTTCCAGACTTTTGGTGTCTCCTGACAAGTTGTACTTTGTTTTACCATATTTTATACCAATTAAAGATGCCATACCATCTCCATAGGACATGGCGGCTATGCCCACAGCTATAATCCATGGTTGGTTGAAGAATATAAGTGCCAAGACAGTCCATGAAATAGCATAATAAACCAGACCCAGACTGTGCCCTGAGCCAGATATTTTATCCTTTATTTTCAGGGGGGAATAAGGGCTTATTAAGTAAGTTAAAATGATGAAAGGGGCTGCTGCAAGGAAAGCCATTACCCATCGGGATTCAAAGATGGGTAAAATAAAGAGAACATTTCCCACCATGATATGCAGAAACTTTCTACTGAAGTTGGGATATTTGTTAAGCACCTTTTCGGAAATCACAAGCAACAATACAACGTATCCATAGACCAACAGCAGGCCTAAAATATCACCGGTATCCATGAATTTTAAGTACTTCCTCCACATATAAGATAATTTGGATTTTATTTTATGGTAACTGGAATTGACAGTGTTCTCTTTTAAAAAAAGATTTTATTTTATTAAGTGTGTTGATGGGTAAACTGTAATGGAACAATAGGATAAGGTTAGATAAAAAAAATCTGACTCTGAGCATTCTACCACTTATCCATTTTTTTTAGATTATATCCAAAACTTTCAACTAAACTGTATAACATGGTGTTTGCTAAAGTTTATTAGTTATCTGGCAAATAGCAAAGAATATGTATATCTGTCTGGAAGGAATTGATGGCTCGGGAAAATCCACACAACTAGAGTGCCTGGGGAAATGGCTGGAAAAATGTGGTTTTGCTGTAACTCGTATCAGGGAACCCACAGATTCCATAGTGGGCCAACTCATACGGAAGATGTTACAAAGCCCCACTGCACAAGATGAAAGCTTTCAAAGGACTCTGGCACTCCTTTTTGCGGCAGATCGAACCTTACTTATGGATACTATCCATAAGGAAGAAGAAATGAATAGGATAGTATTGAGTGATCGTTCATTTTACTCCAGCCTGGCTTACCAGAATGGTGAGGAATGGATAGCTCAAATAAACCACTATGCCCTAAAGCCAGATCTGGTTATACTTCTTGATCTGGAAACTGAAACTGCCATCAGTAGATGTGAAGGCAAAGATAACTTTGAAGAGAAAGATTTCCTGGATAAAGTGAGGAAAAAATACCTTAAACTAGCTAAACAGCATGATTTTATGGTGGTTAATGCTAATAATGGTGTTAACAAAGTACATGCTGATATAAAAAGGATCGTGGCCCCTAAATTGGGCATGTGCATCTGAAAAAAGTATATCTGAGAACTACCTTATTATATGGATATAAACTGTATTAACAAATTAAAAGGAAAAATAAATTATTTTAGAATTAAGGGCATCAGCGGTCTTCTAATTCTTTCAAACGTTGATTAAGAGCCTTTACAATATGGTCCTGGGCATTTTCCAGACTTTCCTTTTTTCCGTAGAGTATGGGGCCCTCATCAGTATGTTTAAGTTCCA
>JAHKLQ010000057.1 GCA_020854975.1 Methanobacterium sp. | reverse complement strand
GCATCGTAGTCTTCTACCCGGGCACTGCACAGTATCACGTAAATGTTACTTCCTCTCTGCACCCATACTGCCCGGTATTTCTTTGAAACTCCTGAGTCTGCAGAACTGTACACCATCTCGTAGGCTTGAGCATTGTTCAGTATAAAAGTTGCCTCTGAAACTTTGGTGTTTCCTGTGTTGTTGAAGAACGTAGCGTAGTTTTTGTCGTAAGCTGTTTTAAGGTCATAGTTATTGGTGTTATTAACTGTCTGTATGACCACGGAAGTGGTAGGGTTTCCATCAGATGCTGTCTGGGGATCTCCCACTGCTGCCACTCCATTGGGTGAAGCCACTGATGCCACACCCCAGGACAACGGGTACTGGAATGATACTCCGTTCTGGGAGAGAGTATTGGTCTCGTTAGTACTATCATCGGTGATACATCCTGAGACTAGGACCACCATGAAGATAGTCACCATTAAGGGAATAATTTTATTCATAAAAAACACCTGTTAACATTCTACTTCATGCCTATCTATTTAGAATAATATAAATCTGTTTAATGTAAGTTTATTTTTCAATTTGGTTTATGTACAAAATCCTTAGTTCCAACTGCTGAGTTTTAAAATTTTCAAGAGAGAAAACTGTATTATATACAACTTAACACTTGAAAAAAAAATTTTGTTCATCCCCATAGGGGATGTCTAATGAAGGTATACTTCTCATTACTCATGCAAAGTGCTACTTGTTTGATCCTGGGAAGAATCATCCGAACTACTATCATCTCCCGTGTTACCGGAATTACTCTGAGTATTAGAGCTAGTAGGAGTAGTAGTGGTAGTAGTAGGGGTGGTAGTAGTGGTTGTATCTTCACTATCCGTGCTGGTCTTACTGGTTGTAGTGTTGCTACTGGAAGTAGTGGCAGTAGTGTTATTTGCCGCTGTGGGCAAAAATGCGCTGGAATTAACCATCATGGACACCTGAGATGTTTCAGAGGGTTCATCAATCAACAAAGAACCCATGGAGGTTCCAACTACAAATGCTAGGACGATGAAGGCTAATAATCCTATTTTTGCCTTCTTACCAAACCATTCTTTACTTGGTAAATCATTGTTAGTTTTAACCGAATCTGGTTTGGTAATGTATTTTTCAAACATTTCCTGCTTTTCTGCTTCATCAGCCAGTTTTTTCTTTTCTTCTTCCTGGTCTGACCAGTAGTCCAAGGATCTTTCAGATCCCATTCTACCCTGCATCCGTCGCACGTGTTCTGCAGCTTGCAGAGTTTCCATTTCCTGCCCTATATCTCTTTTACGGGCGAAATATTCCTTTTTAGATATATTTCCTTTACTATAATCTTTTTCAAGCTCTTCTAATTCTTTATTGAGCTTTTTTCCATTTGAAACTATTTTAATCATCTCCTTCTCGAGGATATGATCCCAAAATCTTTATGTATCCTACCTTTGATCTTATTCTATTTATAACATTCCTGATTTTTAAATCCTTATGGTGGCCCTCTAAATCCACAAAGAAGATATAGCTTCCCAGTTTTTCTTTGGATGGTCGGGACTCTATTTTGGTTAGATTTATATCTTCACTGGCAAATTCCCCTAATATATCATACAAACCACCTGGACGGTCATTGGATAAGCATAAAACCACCGATGTTTTATCTTTACCCGTGGGAATATGGTCCTGGTGGTCTATCACCACGAAACGGGTCATGTTACTGGCATGGTCCTGAATATCCTCTGACGCTATTTTAAGCCCATATAATAAAGCTGCTCTTCGGGTTCCAATGGCTGCCAAGTTTTTATGGCCGATTATCATCTCTGCTGCCGCTGCAGTGCTTTGAGTGGCCTGGGTTTTCACCCCCATTTTCTCCAAAAACATACGGCACTGAGATAGAGGCTGGTAATGAGAGTAAACCACTTCAACATCCTCTAACTCCGCATCAGGATTTATAAGGAGGTTATGACTTATGGGAATTACTATTTCGCCTCTGATCTTAAGGAGATACTGGTGGGCTAACAGATCCAGAGTGACTCCTACTGAGCCTTCTATGGAGTTTTCAATGGGTACCACTCCTCTATCAACTTCCCCTGTATGAACCGCCTGGAAAACTTCAGGTATAGTATCATAAGGAATCAATTCTCCCCCTATACTGGATGCTGCTTCTTCAGTGAAGGTTCCTGCTGGTCCGAAAAATCCTATTCTCATATTGTTTACCTTGATGTCCTTATAAACTCTGATATTATGATTCTTGATATTAAGTTGTAAGGAGTGCTATAAAATTGATTCTCATAATAAAATTGACTCTGATAAAAAAGAAGTTATAAAGAATTATGATGAAGAGTAGATGGTTAAGAGTAAACTTTTTTTAATATTACTCTTTTAATATAACCCTCCTTGAAGATAGTTGTTGATTTTATCAGTGGTGGACTGGTGTATTCTCCGTATCACTGCTTTTCCATCTTTGAACTCGGCCAGTGTGGCCATAACCTTCAAATCCCTGAGGTGTCGAATGAATTCCTGGGCTTCTTCTTCACTATCCACTTCTATGATGAGGTCTTCAGCTGCCACTTCACCCTCTTTAACCCGATGGATGGTGTTCAGCATGGGATAAATTATGGATTCCCCCATCCTCAGAGCCCTTTCACGGAGTTCATCAGAAGATTCCCCCATTTCATAGGCCTGGAAGCCTTCTCTTATGATTCTACTAAATAAAAATGCCTGAGCCAGGTCAAAAGGGTAGCTAAGAGCATATTCAAGTTCTGAATCCTGTGCCTGGGAAGAGGTGTACTTCAGGGGTTCCAATTGCATTTGAGGATCTTTCATCACCACTCCTTCCCGATCATTAACCCCTAACTCTCGAACAATTTCCATGATCTTTTCTGGTGCTTCTTTAATCGGGAATATCCCTAAAAGGCGTACTGGCTCCAGCCCATAATCCAGTAAAAGTTTTCTTTTGGCTATTATTGGCAGGGGAGTGTTGGTTAGCTTTTCTCGTAAGTCAAAGATGCGGAAGCCCAGTTTCCCTATTTCCGGGTAGCAATGGGATACATAAGGATTTAGGGTCCCTACCATCTCTCCACATATCACCATTTTCGGATGATCCTGGAAGAACTGGTCAAGGTCAAGGATTTCTGTGGCTTTTCGGGAGGTGTAAGGACAGATGTACCCTCCTCTGGTGAAGGCAACTATATGACCATCTACCTGAGCTATACGGACATTGTATCCGTTCATTTTCTCTTCTACTGCTATTTCATCCTGAAAATGTTTTTCCAGTGCAGGGTACAGCATGAGAGTTCTTCTTATCTTAGGAAATCCTCTTATGACTTCCATTTCATCTCCAAGTGTGACCATGGTGCCAGATTCTATGTGTTTCAGTGACTTTCTGAACTGAAGGGCTTTTACACCATGTTCCTTATAATATTTGATGATTCCCTTACAGTAGGCTTCTTCTAATTTCTGGAGAGGTATGTCCAGTTTTTCTGAAATTTCTCCATTACTTAGTAATGGTGGGATGTTTTTTTCTCTCATAAGACTTTTCTCTAATCTTAAGAATGATTTTGATGAAATTTCAAGGAAATGTTTTTTTATTTTTATTAAAAAAAGGTTAATAATGGGGAGATTTTAATCCCCTTTATAGGTGTTTCTCTACTTTCTTAGAGAATGCTGTTTTTAGACTTTTTCCAGTTCCACGATTAATTTTAAAAAGTCAGTTTTGGTGATTATTCCTGTCATCTGGTTATCAGCCATCACTGGCAGTCCACTGAATTTTTCATCCAGCATAATAATGGCTGTATCAGAAATTGAACTTT
The DNA here is from genome assembly GCA_020854975.1 of Methanobacterium sp. Taxonomy (GTDB): domain Archaea; phylum Methanobacteriota; class Methanobacteria; order Methanobacteriales; family Methanobacteriaceae; genus Methanobacterium; species Methanobacterium ferruginis. The sequence goes on along the minus strand of JAHKLQ010000057.1, from coordinate 75 downwards.
CTTTAGGGACTGTTTTAACATTCTGGATCATGACGTCTTCCACCAGAAGGTTTCTTATCCTGGCGGGTTTGTATT
>JAHKLQ010000084.1 GCA_020854975.1 Methanobacterium sp. | reverse complement strand
CCAATATCCATGAATTTATGGTCTTTCATTATTGCAACTTTATTCGAGGATATGAATGCATGGTCCGGATAATGAGAGGTCATTATAACTGAAAGGTCATCTTCAGCTAATTTAGATATGATATCTAGTGTTTTCAGTTGATTACCGAAGTCCAGATGGGAAGTTGGTTCATCCAGGATTAACATATGGGGTTCCTGGGCTATGACCCTGGCAAAAAATACTAACTGCTGTTCACCACCACTTAAAGAGGTATAAGGTTTATCTTTTAATTCATAAAGTCCAAATTTTTTTAGAGCATTTTCAGCTATTTTGTAATCTTTCTCACCAAGTGACTCGAAAAAATCGAGGTGAGGAGCTCTGCCCATTAAAACCACGTCAAGCACACTGAAAGCAAAAGTTGGAATATGGCCCTGAGGAATGTAACCAATACTTCGGGCTATTTCCCTTTGATCTATGTCCTTGATATCTTTACCATTAATGTAAACTGCCCCTTCCTTAAGTTCAAGTAGTCTGTTTAAACATTTTATCAAGGTAGTTTTACCACAACCATTGGGTCCCAGTATACAGACAACATCACCCTTAGCCACGGTCAGATTAATATCTTCAAATATGTTTTCAGTCTCTTCATAAGCAAATGATGCATCTTTAATTTCCAGTAGGTTCAATGACTCACCTCCCTTTCCTTATTCTTATTTTATCCCCTCATTCCATTCATCTAAGCCTTCTTTACCTATTTCAACTGCCTTCTTTACCTATTTCAACTGATTTATTTTTAGCATACCACTTAAACCATACACCATCATTTTATACCCATTTACCCTGTCCTCTTCTTAGAAGATATAAAAAGAATGGTGCCCCTATTAAAGCTGTTAAAATTCCTATAGGAACTTCGGTGATCAATATTGTCCTTGAAACATTGTCCACCAGTAAAAGGAAAGAAGCTCCCAAGCATATGGTGGCGGGTAACAGATTTTTATGGTCCGGCCCCACCAGTATACGGCTAATATGAGGTATAACCAGGCCAACCCACCCAATTATTCCACTTATGGATACTGCAGCGGCAGTTATCAAAGTGCAACAACATATAATTACTAATCGTAACTTTTGTGTTTCTACTCCTAATGATTGTGCTTCTTCATCACCCATGGCCAGAATATTCAATCTCCATCGTAAAATAAACAATATGGTGACTCCAATAATTATGGGAATAGCAGCTATGAACACTTCACTATTGTCAACTGCAGAGATACTTCCCATTAACCAGTAAACGATTTGAGGTAATTTTTCAAAGGGGTCAGCCATGTATTTGCAGAGAGATATCAGTGCACCGAATAATGATCCAATAGCCATACCACTTAAGACCATGACCAGTATTTGTGAGCTTTTGATGGAACGTCCTATAACGTAGGTAAGGGTTACTGCCACCAGTCCCCAGACAAATGCTGAAACCTGGGTTAGTAATGGTATTCCTACAGTTAATATGGCTATAGCGGCTCCGAATCCAGCCCCGGCAGAAACACCCAGTATGTCCGGTGAAACCAGAGGGTTTTTGAATGTGCCCTGAAATGCGGCTCCTGCTACAGATAAAGCAGCCCCTACAAGTATGGCGGCTATTATGCGTGGTAATCTAATATCCCAAACAATGGTGGTGGCTGTTGCAGAAACCTGTAGAGATGGAAAGATCTTGGCAAATAGGGTCATTATCACTTCCATAGGGGTTAAGGGATATCTGCCTATGAGAAACGAAAGGAAAAATAGAACAATGGGCAGTACGATTAGAATCGTGTTCACTGACCAGGTTCTAGTATTCCTATTTACTGACAATTTTCTTTTTAGGCTTTTCAGGGAGGACATGTTTTAACCTGCAATCCAATTAACCCATTTATTATTTTCGGGTAGACTTCACTCATGGTTAACTTATCATACTAGAATTCATACCAGATCCTTCTAGAATATTCTTAACTTCATCATCACTCAAGTCATAATGATAAAATTCAGAATAAAATTCCTTAACATCACTAGTTAAGTCTAAATCCTGGAATTTGTCTGGATATAATATTTTGGCAACCCATGGAATTCCAATAATCATGTTCGCTCCAGTTGGTCTGTCAAACCATTTGAACGGGGATTGTGGGGAAAGATAGACTCTTTTGTTTTTAACGGCGGTTACAGCACTCCATGTGGAGTTATTATAAACATTTGCATAGAATGTTGAGTCTGTGGTTATGATAACTTCCGGATCCCAGGTTAGAACCTGTTCCATGGATACATCGGTTTTTCCACTTCCTCCCTGTATTTGAACATCAGCCACGTTCTTTCCACCGCAGAAATCAATCAACTGTCCGTGTACAGCACCTGGGGGATCTGTTTGAAGTCCAGCAGAACCTTCTGCATAGTAAACCTTTACTTTTTCACTATCAGGTATAGTGGATACCACATCAGTTACTTCTTTTTGAACTCTTTCATTGAATGCAACCAGTTTGTTGGCTTTATCTTCATTTCCCAGTAACTTTCCAATGAATTCAATGGAAGGATTAATGGTGGTGACGGTGCTAGTGTCATTTACACCCACAACTGGTATTGAACCGAATTTCTTCTGTCTTTCTTCAAGGGTGGCTATTGTTGATAGATAAGTTGTGGTACTGGTGGAATTAGACGAGGCAATACTTTCTAATATTACATCTGGATCCATGGAGATGAACTGTTCGTAACTACCTGACTGTGATCCGTACCATCCACCTACAGATGGCAGATTTTTATAGGCATCTGGCATGTACTTCTGTTCTTCAGATGTTGTTTCATAGTTTAAAGCAAGCAGCTTTTCAGGAGCCACCATATACACTATACCCGTGGCAGTTGGAGACGTGGATAACACCTTATCAATAGGTGAAGGAACAGTTAAATTACGACCAGCCATGTCAGTTATGGTGGTGTTCCCCTTTCCCCACATATACCCTGTTTCTGTTAAATAATAGCCCAAACCAGACGCAATAATAAGTACTACGGCTGTAATTAGAATTAAATTATTCTTATTCATTTTATCACACTTTATTTACAACTCTTGTTCATTATCTTGTTTAAACCCATAATCACAAGAAGATGCTAACTGACCATAACCAGTTCACCAGTTTCAGGATCTTTATAGACTGTTCCTACCTCCTGATATCCACCACTGGATCCGGATTCATTCTCAGGAGTTTCATTAAGAGTTTCACCAGTACTGACTGGAACTGTACTCTGGGAAGATCCACTAGATGATGATATTAAAGCAGGATTACTCTGCAAAGCTATTACTGCAAAT
>JAHKLQ010000142.1 GCA_020854975.1 Methanobacterium sp. | reverse complement strand
CCATGTGCATGTGGAAAAACATAACTGCCTGGAAGTTCTCATGGTTAAAGGAAAAGCAAAAAGTATCCGAAAACTGGCAGACCATATAAGAGCTATCAAAGGAGTTAAACATGGTGAACTGGTTACCACTAAATCATCAGTTTAACCTTGATTTAAAGACAATAACCAGTTTAACTTATAATTTAAAGATAATCATCAGTAATTTATCAATTTAAAAATATCAATAAGATTATTGGGGCTTTTAAATGGAATATCGGCACATCCCCTTCATCACTCTATCTGAAATTAAACCAAGAGTTTGGATAACCCTTTCTGGTTGTAATTTTAAATGTAAAGGTTGTTTCAGTCCGGCAAAAGGCATCATAGGCAAGAAAATGGGTGTTGAGGAACTGGTAAGCCTGGTGAAAAAAGCTTCTTTTGATTACTATCAAAAATTTCCGGAGGAAATTATAATAACCGGTGGCGAACCAACCCTGAACAGGAATTATTTGATTGATCTAGTTTCTAAACTAAATTTCAGTGATGATATAATTATAGAAACTAACGGCTATTTTTTAAATGAGGAATATGTTAATGAGTTAATTAAAGCTGGATTAAGTGAAATTATGCTGGATTTGAAGGCTTATGATGAAGGATTGCATAAATGGTATACTGGTTTTTCAAATCATCCCATACTTGAAAATGTAGGGAAGATTCATGAAAAAATCAACTTGATCATTAAAACGGTTTACATACCGGGAATTATAGATGAGGCTGAAATAGAAAATATTGCCCGATTTATTTCAAATTTAGATCCAGAAATAGAATACAGAATAAATGATTTTAAAGCTTCAAAAGGCATATCCAGAAATCCAAGTCACTGGGAAATAGAGAATGCATATTCAACTGTAAAAAAGCATCATTTGAAAAATGTTACAATCAGTAGAAGTTGTAGAAGAGAAAGGAAAACTGTAAAAAAGAAAAGCTGGATAACTGTATTTCCCAATGGAACCCAAAAAAGGAGATCATTAAAAAATTATTGAATCATGGAATTTGGATTATTATATCAATTTGTTTTGTATAAACTTGCAATTGGAAATATGAATAAAATCTCACTAAAAAAGTAATAATCCAGTTACACAAAAAACTAGATAAATAGCACTCCGTTTATAAACTATCAAAGAGGCCAAAAACGTGAATAATAATGATGGACCAGAAAGACATCTCTGTTTTAAGCTTGGTAAAGTCAACCGTAAAATATATAGGCACTGTGAGAGTGAACTAGCCCCATTTAACATCACTCCCGCTCAATTCTATGCCCTAAGTGTTTTATTTGATAATGATGGAATAAAATTTAAAGATATGGCACTCAGGTTAAGTTTAGATCGTTCCAGCCTCACAGGAATTCTGGATAGGATGGAAAAAGGAGGATTCATAGAAAGGAGAGCTGATCCCGATGATCGAAGGTCTATTTTAATTTTTCTAACTGATAAATCAAAGAAAACCGGACCCGAATTATATACCATTGCCTGGGGACTTGATCAAAAGTTTAAAAATAAAATATCCCCTGAAGAATTGAAAATACTCCTTAAAGTTCTGGACCAGTTGTAATATGTCTTTTCAGATTATTAGACCATTGTAATACACCATAAATTATTTATATTATTTTGAAAATATGTTTGTATACAAATAATTTGTATGGTGGTATAAGTTATGACAAAAAACTTAAAAAATACTACATCCACAATTTTAGGAATTAGTGGAAGTCCAGTAGAAAATAGCAATACAGACCTATTGGTTAAAACAATAATGGAGGCTACTGGAGCAAATCAAGAGTTTGTTAAACTTTCAAATATAAAAGTAGCTCCATGTATGGCCTGTAAGAAATGTGTTTACACCAATCAGTGTGTGCAGGATGATGACTTCAAATGGCTGTCCCAGAAGGTGTTGAATGCCGATGGCCTCGTAATTGGAAGTCCGGTTATGTATGGAAATGCTAGTGCATTTACCAAGGCATTTGTGGAAAGATTATGGTCTTTAAGACATGTCAAACTGCTTACTCAGGGTAAAGTAGGGGCAACTGCCGTTGTAGGTTGGAGCTGGACTGACGATGTTAGCAAATGGCTGAATTACATCATGATGATCGGTGGTATGGAAGTGGTAGGTAATGTAATCGGTCATGGATCTCCTGGATGTTTTACCTGCGGTCCTGGTGAAAATTGTAACCATTCTGTATGGAACACTACTAAAAAGCTTGAATTAATGATGGGTCGGCAGTTTGGAATGGAAAAGATTTATGAAGGATATATGAAGGAGTTACCAGATAATAATCCCATGACCAATCCATCATATAAGATACTCAAATGCATATCAGTTAAAGATCAACTTGAAGTAATGGAAAAAGCTCTAGATATAGGGAAAGCCATAGGTGCCAAGTTGAAAGTTGATATCAAACTGTGATATCATGGATATAAAATTTAATGGTGGAGTAAACTCATCAGAAGTTATTTAAGTTTTCAATTCAGAGTTCAATGTTCGGAGGGAGAATGAAAAATCCAAAGTAGACCACCAAATAAATAAAACTTAAAAATCAAATCGTTTATTCAATATTCTTCAAGTTTGAAATACATTCTTCTAAAACCCGGACAGTTTCTTCCTCTTTTTCTGGAGGAATTTTCCCCACTATTTCCTGTATTTTAAAAGTGAGATCTTTAAGTACTGTTTCCTCCTCAGCAAACATCTCCAGAAACAGTGCTCTGAACTTGGAAAATTTTTCCTCAGATTCTTTATTTACCTTTCGAATGGTAAACAATAACTTTTTACCATCTGGGGTGATATCATAAATGATTTTAGAACGTTTACCAATAGATGAAACCTTTATTAATCCTTCTTCATCTAACTGCTTCAAAAGAGGATATAAAGTTCCTTTACTAGGAGTCCAACCACCACCAGTTCTTTCAGATATTAATTTTAATAGATCATAGCCTGATCTGGGTTTTTCATTCAAGGAGTGGAGAACAAACAGGGTTAACAACCGTACTTCCTTTCCTTCAATTGATGTAAATTTCCATAATCCAGTCATATTATTGTTTATATAATTTTACTTATGATATAACATGTGCTGTTTAACTGTCAACTTTCATATTAACTCCTGTTTTAACCAAAAATCATTTTTTCCTTATTTTATTATTATTCAATTCTAGTAAGAATGTTTAAATTTTGCTTTATCAGGCAGTTTGTTATGCTTTTTATAATAATTGAAGGATTTTGTAAAGTGACCATCATCTATATGCATTCCAACGAACTCTGTGAACTTTTCAAGTTTGTTTATTGTAGAATTACTGAGGATATGTTCCATTGCACATGCTTCCTCCTCAGCAGTTTTATTATCAATATCTAAAATGTTTAAAAAGTTTTTTAACGTGATATGTTTGTATATAATGTCCTCTGCAATCTTTATTCCCTTTCCACTCAGCTTTATTTTCCCATATTTTTCATGAGAGATCAAGTTCATTTTTGAAAGCTTGTTCACAGCCTCAACAACACTTGGCGGCTTAACATTTAATTCTTCAGCAATATCAGCCCCTTTGATAACTCCTTTATTTATTTCCAGATGGTACATGACTTCAAGATAATCTTCCATACTTTTACTAAGCTTCTGAAAATTCCCCATACCATCACTTCCTACCTCTAAATTACTTTTTTATATTGATATTTAATACCAAAATTATTTTACTGCCTTCAGTTAGCTTATTATCCTTTTCAACAACGTCTTTTACTATTAATAGATATTTACGCCCGGATTAAAACATTCAGCAATATTATGTTAATTTTTAGTTGTTTCACTCAGTTTTAACACCAAACTGGATCATATAGTTAAATCCTAGGTCCACTTGATTTATTTCATAAAAACCATACTCTTCCACCAAATTTCTAAGATCATCTGGTGATATGCGCATTTCTGATGGTGGGCCTCGTGAAAGGTCTTCTTTTTTGCATTCGATAATTATCAGATGTCCTTCTGGTTTTAACACGCGTTGGATTTCATTAAATAACAGTTCTCCATGTTTTTTAAGATCAAGTGAATGGAGAACTGTGGAAATAAAACAGATATCAACACTTTTATCTTCAACAGGTAAAGAAGAAGTAACATTGGAGATTGAGGCTTTGATATTCCCTAATCCTTCCTGAGTAGCTTTTTCTTTTAAATTAGTGATTAATTCATCCTGTATGTCCAGTGCATATATCTGTCCTGAATTTCCAACAATTTCAGCAGCGTACAGCGAGTAATCCCCAGTACCGCAACCTATATCCAGAAAATGATCACCTTTCTTAAGTTTAAGCTCACCAAAAACCAGTTCCGGGTCGTGCATCCAGAAACTGCTGGGTCCCCGATGTTCCTTCATGTTCTTCCCACCTACAGACTGATGAAATTGATTTCTGCATAATTGAACTTTTTTATTCATAATTTACCTCTTATTCCCTGTATCTAATATGACATGCCTTAATATGCCTTTATTTAATTTATGAAAAAATATAAGGAATTTTTTCTAGAATAATCCCTCATTTCCTGAGATTTTCCATGAGGAACTGGTTCATATTTTCAATTCCAGAATCATCTGCCATTATCTCATTCCCTTTAAGCCCAGCCACAGAAAGGGCAGTGTTGGCAGGGATTGCTGCAATGATCATGTCCTGATTACTGATGGATTCCATCATGAATTGTTCATTGGTTGCATCAACCTTATTCAGAACATAATAAACAGGTTTTTCAATGCTACTACTTAATTCTAAAACTTTTTCACTGAGTTTCATGGATTCATATGATGGATCTATCACCATGATAATAGCATCCACACCTTTTTCAACGGCTCTTCCAAAGTGTTCAATACCTGCCTCGGTGTCAACCAATACCACCTCATTGGAGTTTAAATTTAAATTACCTATAAATTCCTTGGCCACCATTCCCATAGTACATGCGCATCCTTCACCCACCTCATGAATTTTTCCAATGGCAATAAGTTTTATTCCATTTTTCTCAGAATAATATTTTGAAGGGATATCTGCAATCTGCCACTCTTTATCAAAAAATGATACAGATTCATAGTCTGGTGCTGCAGCCATGATTTTTTCCAGGGCAACATCTTTACCACCTAAATAATTCATAAAATCCTGGGGAAGTTCTACTCCCAGTTGACGGTGTAGGCCAAAGTTGGATTCATCTGTATCAATTACCAGTACTGAATTTCCTGTTTTAACAGTTGCTTTTGCAAGGAGAGCTGCAATGGTGCTTTTACCACTTCCTCCTTTTCCACATATAACCAGTTTCATAATATTTTACCTCCAAGATCATTTGTTGTATTTTTTGATATGATTTTTTCAAATTTTCATATCAAGGTCATCATTAATCATAATACACATATAAACATTTCGATTTCGAACCGTCCATTTTCGATATGTTCGTTACTACCACCTAATCCCATTCGATTGAGATCATAAGTTTAATATCTTAAGTCAATTGCACACTCATACACTGATTTTTGACCTATAAAACTAAAAATAAATAATAACAGCTAAAATTTAGCTCTAATAAGTACTCTACATGTTGATTCAAATAGGATTTGTATTGGAAAATATTCAATTTAATATTTTTAATATAACCTTAAATATTAGTATTATAATAATATGTTTAAAGGATCTTCATCACCAATCTTGGGTAGCTGCAATCAAAGTCCGCCGCTCACTATTGAATCTTGGGATTGCCGCTGGTTATGGAGATCCTAACTATTTTTGAAAAAAACAGGATATGATAGCAGGTAATATTATTTTAAGGTAAGTTAGTCCAGGGTTCCATTATAATAGCTGGACAGTACTGGTTTTCAGGGCAAGAACCACAGTTTCGAGGGCGACGATAACATCCTGCCTGATTAAGGAAATTGTAGGTGTTTTTCAACCGATTATTAAAGGAATATTCTGTAATTAAGGTTCCATCTGGACTGTAACCAGAGTAATCCACATTTTTAAGACCTACCTCCTCACATTCTTCCACCAGTTTATGCATAAGATTTCTGGAGGGGCCAGGATGGTAATAAAGTAAAAAGTGGGGTCGAAATCCAACTAAACGATATGGTAAATCAGGATCAATGTCCTGGAGAAAATTTGCAATTTTAGGAACTTCTAAATCATTTACACCGGGTATAACCACTGTACGGAATACTCTGATTTTTTCAGGGTTTGCACTGGCAATAAATTTGGCATTTTCCAGTATGGGTTCAATTGGAGCCCCGGTCACTGCATAATGTAATTCTGGATCAAATGATTTTATTTCAAAGTTTAAATAGGAAGAAAGTTTTACTAGTCGTTTCATGGTCTGAGGAGTGCAGAATCCATTGGTAGCTAATCCCACTTCCAAATCAGGAAGTTGTTCCCTCATTTGGGCAACTACTTCCTCCAAGTAGGGTGTATGAATCGCTGGTTCTCCCCCAGTGAAACTGAGCTTTTCCACACCCATTTTCTGAGCAAAATTAGTTTTAAATGCACTTAAAGCCTCATGAACCAAGACATCTGGTTGAACATAACCCCTATACATCCATCCAGAATCTGGGTACTGGGAGATGCGGTAAGCATTACAGTAGATACATCGAAAAGAACAACCCAGTAACGTAACTGCAAATGTCTTTAAAACCTGTGTAAGTCCAGTGTAAGCAACTTCTGGTAATCCAACACGGCATACTCCTCTTTCGCCTGCAAGACGGTTTACACCACATTTCCAGGGGCAAAGCTGGCAGTTTTTTAAATCATTTAAATATCTTTGATTATTCATAAAGGTGATCTTGACCTATCAACTAGACAACTTTCCGGATTAACACTGAGGTGTTGTTAACCTTACCTGTGGGGAGGATCATCACTTCTTTATGGAAGCCTCTGGTGGCTTTCTCCGTGACTGGAGAGTATAAAATAGCCCTCATACCAGTATAAGTTCTGTAAAGGACTGGAGTGCGAGTATCTACTGTTTCCCATACATTGGCAAACACGCGCTCCTTGGGTTCTGCTAGGGCAGCCACCATCACCACTGAATAGTCAATATCCTTCAGACTTGTTTCATCCCCTACCATAACTTCAATCTGGGATTCCATTCCCAGTTTATTTAATACCTGGCGAGATAATTCAGCCACCTCAGGTTTTATCTCTATACTAACACCACGAACCTGATAAAGTTTGGTAAGTAAAATTAGAGTTAGGGGAAGGGGTCCGCCACCAATAAACACCACTTTTTGTTCAGGAGAAAATTTAACCAGTTTACTTTCGTTTTCTATCAGCCCAATATAACGATGATAGAAATGAAATGATTCCAAAGTAACCCAGGGATCATATGAATCCAATATTTCCTGAGCATTTTCTGTTTCCAATCGGGCTCCTAAATAGACATAAAACTTCCTTATAACTTTAAGAGCCTCATTCATCGTTTGATCATCTAAAATGTGTTTGGCTGAATCAAAATCAATAACCTGATCATGGGCTATTTCTTCCACAGAATCTAAAAGAGGTATAATCTCTTCCAATGGCACTTCATCTGGATCGTCTTCATTATAGCTTTTAAAAGAATCAGCAATGGTTTTTATTTTATCCCAATACATATAACAGCTCATTTTAAGTCTCCTTCGATATAACATGGCTTAACTATATGTAACAATGTTATAGCCTTTTAGTTTAAAAAAAATTTTACTTCATACCTTATTATGAGTAAATTTCCTTTTAATATCTGTTATTATTATTAAATATATTTTATTGGATTAACACTCATTTCTTTACAGATAATTTTATATACCTAAATTCATCCTTTATTAATATAAAGACATGAGTGAGTATTACTATTCTACTGGAAATATGGAGAATAGTATTAAAAAGATTCTTGTGTGGGTGAAGTCCTTATGAGCTATTTCAAAGTAGATGAAGTCCAAAAAGATGATATTCTCTTATATAATGTCAAAGACTTTCTTTTTAAGTTGATTAAGGAAGAATTTGGCTATGGATATGTTCCTGAGTATCATCAGGATATAAAAGATTTGGAGAATTTCTACTTGAACCCTGTAAGAAACAACTTTTTTTTAGCTATACATCATGAAACCCAAAAACTGATTGGTACCATAGGTATCAGGTCTTATGATAGAAATTTCCCTCAATTTAAAAATTTTTATAATCCTGAAAATACGGCTAGCATATGGAGAGTTTTTGTAGCCAAACCTTGGCGTAGAAATGGTGTTGCTTCCGCTTTAGTTCATAAAGCAGAGGATTTTTGCCGGGAAAAAGGTTACCAGAAGGTGTATCTTCACACACAAAAAAATGTGAAAGGTTCTCTTGATTTCTGGATTTCCAATGGTTACCATATAACAGAAGATACCAATAATCCTCTTAAAACCGTCCATATGGAGAAGGATCT
>JAHKLQ010000045.1 GCA_020854975.1 Methanobacterium sp. | reverse complement strand
GTGAAAAAGAGCTACAGGTTAATAACATTTAATAGCCATTCAACTCAAGAAAAGTATGTGAGAAACATGTTAAAAGTAGCGATTATCGGAGCCAGTGGTTATACTGGAGGAGAACTTTTAAGATTCCTGGAATTTCATGATGGAGTGGAGGTAGTGGCTGCCACTTCCCGGCAGTATGCTGACACCCCTATTCGAAAGGTACATCCCCATCTTCAGGATGTGGATTTGAATTTCACCAATGAAACACCCTCTGATCTGGATGTTGATCTGGCATTCACTGCCACTCCCCACGGTGCTTCCATGAATATAGTCCCTCAACTGGTGGAAAAAGGCATTAAAGTGGTTGATCTCAGTGGTGACTACCGTTTTGATGATATTGGAGTTTACGAAAAATGGTACAACCTGAAACATAAAGCACCCCTGGATGCAGTGTATGGATTGCCAGAAATGTACCGTGAAGATATTAAAGATGCTAATCTGGTTGCTAACCCTGGATGCTTCCCCACCGGCGCTATACTGGCAGGTATTCCCCTAGTAAAAGAAGAACTGGTGGACACCTTGATTATAGATTCTAAAACCGGTGTGAGTGGTGCAGGAGTTAACCCTACCCCTGTAAGTCATTATCCTAATATCAGTGATAATGTGGTACCATATGCAGTCACCAACCATCGTCATATGCCTGAGATCCAGGAAAAACTCCAAAAATATGGTGATGTTCGTGTTTCCTTCACTCCCCATTTAGTACCTGTTATTAGAGGTATTCTAACCACTCTGCATTGTTTCCCAAATAAGGATGTTACTCCTGAAGAGATTCTAGAGATATATCGCCAGCAGTACACTGCTGAACCATTTTTACGTGTCCTGGATATTGGTGAAATGCCAAGACTGAGTTCTGTTCGTGGTTCTAACTTCTGCCATATAGGTTGCTTTGAAATTGACGAAAACGGCAGATTAGTAGTTGTGGCTGCTATTGACAATTTAGTTAAAGGTGCTTCTGGTGTGGCAGTTCAGAATATGAATTTAATGTGCGGATTTTCTGAAGACATGGGGCTTGAAGGTGTGGGTTTACATCCCTAAACTTTATAAACTTTGATCCATATATCTTATGAGAAGAAGGGAAAAAAGTGAAAACCCCATAAACATCTTATATTTCGATTTATTCTGAATATGAAAAACATATATTATCATTATTAGAATTAAACGAAGATATAAAGAGATATACACCAAAATAACTATGGTTTCATAATATATTCCATGAGTATTTCATAATGTAATTCCCTGAGTATTTAATCCCTGATTATTTTGAGGTGAACATGAAAACCCTGATCCTGTTTTACTCACGAACAAGGAAAACAGCTCTGGTTGCCAAAACCCTTGCCCATGAAGTGAATGCTGATTATGTGGAAATCACCGACTTAGATGATCGGATGGGTCCTCTGAAGTATTTAAAGGCAAGTGTGGATGCTTTTCGTGAAAATAAAACTTTAATAAAACCTGCAACCGTTGATCTTAAAGATTATGATTTGATCTATGTGGGAAGTCCCACCTGGGCCAGTAAACCTGCACCAGCAATAATCACTCTTATTGACCAGTGCAATTTCCTGGGTAAAGATGTGATCCTTTTTGCCACCATGGGGAGTTCCGGAGGTCAAAAAGTAATTGAAAGGATGCGGGAAAAAATAGAACCCCGTGGAGGGCGTATGATAAAATCCTTCCAGGTTAAAACGGGTCACAGGAAAACTGGAGAAATAATTGAAGATGTTAAGGAAATAGTCATGGAAGAAGACCTCCCTATCTATGGTATATGAGTATAAATAGAATTATAATGATAATACAAATATAAAGATTTGAATTAAAAATTGGTGATTTAATTGTTGAATATAAATAGGTTTCTAGAATCATACAAAACCCTCATTGCCATTCCAGTGGCGATCACCGTAATTGCCCTGATACTTGTGGCCGTACTCGGCATCAACGAGGGTATAGAACTTAAAGGTGGTACCACTGCAGTACTACAACTTGAAAAACCTATAAGTGAAAATAACCTTGAATCCTTAATCAGTTCATCACTTGGAAACCCCACAGTTGATGTTACATCCATTAAGAACAATCAAGCAACTGTAGAAATTGCAGGAGACACAGATGTGGTTAAATTATCCTCTGCATTATCAGGGACAGCAACCATAACCAGTTACCGACAAGTTGGACCAGTATTAGGTGAGGAAGCCATGACTCAAGTTTATTATGCACTGGCTTTTGCCTTTTTATTCATGAGTATCACGGTTTTCATCATCTTCCGTAATTTTGTACCCAGCATGGCGGTTATCTTTGCAGCTCTTTCTGATATCATCATTGCCCTGGGAGGGATGAGCCTCTTTGGAATACCACTCTCAGTTGCTTCAGTAGGGGCCCTGCTCATGCTTATTGGTTACAGTGTAGACACAGATATTTTGCTTACCACCAGAATTCTGAAAAGAAAAGAAGGAACAGTTACAGAAAGGGCTGTTGAAGCCATGAAAACTGGTTTTACAATGGCCGCTGCAGCCATCGGTTCAATGGTGGCTCTGTACGTTGTGGTTATGGTTTTCATACCTGCGGCCCAGACCCTGGCAGACATAGCTGCAGTTCTAATTATCGGTCTAACAGCGGATATTCTCACCACCTGGCTCATGAACCTTGGAATACTGAGATGGTACCTGGAGGCACGTAAATGAAATTCAAGGACTTTATCAAAGACAAACGAGTCATACTCCTCATTGTACTGGTTATTGGTAGTATAGCTGCCATTTCTGTCTTCGGAATCCAGGAAG
>JAHKLQ010000153.1 GCA_020854975.1 Methanobacterium sp. | reverse complement strand
TTTTCTATTTTTTCCAATGTTAGGCAACCCTACAAAAAATTAGATAACCCTAACATTCTTTTTAAGGGAATTAGGGAATCCTAACACGTTAATTATGGGAAAAAGATATATATGGTCCCTTTCATATTTACATAAACTCAAAAGAGAAAATTCCATCTCATATGGAGGTAAGCCTTTGGCAAATGAACTGGACATTGAAAATATAAAGGGAATTTCACAGGAAGAAGCTGCCCTTAAAATAAGGGAAGAAGGATATAACGAGCTTCCATCCGCTGAAAAAAGATCAATTTTAACCATTATTCTGGAAGTAGTTCGTGAACCAATGTTCCTCCTTTTAATTGCTTGTGGCATCATTTACTTAGTTTTAGGAGATCTTCAGGAAGCACTGATGCTTCTGGGCTTTGTTTTTGTGATTATGGGTATCACTTTCTACCAGGAACGTAAAACTGAACGCACCTTGGATGCCTTGCGGGACCTCTCCAGCCCCCGTGCTCTGGTAATACGCGAAGGGCAGGAGGAGAGGATTGCAGGTAGAGAAGTGGTCACTGATGATGTTATCATCCTTAAGGAGGGTGACCGGGTACCTGCAGATGCAGTGGTATTATCCTGCAGTAACCTCCTTATCAATGAGTCACTCTTAACTGGGGAGTCTGTTCCTGTGCGTAAAGTTCATTGTGGGGGAGTTATGGAAATGCATCCTCCGGGTGGTGATGGTCTTCCCTCAGTCTACTCTGGAACCCTGGTGGTGCAGGGACAGGGAGCAGCCCAGGTGATGTCCACAGGCCTTAATACTGAAATGGGCCGTATTGGTAAAAGGCTCCAGACTCTGGAAACTGAGGATACCTCCTTGCAGAAGGAAACACGAACACTGGTGCGTAATTTTGCCATGGTAGGAGTTTTCCTCTGTGCTGTAGTGGTGGTGATCTATGGTCTCACCCGCTTAGACTGGCTTAACGGTTTCCTGGCAGGTATAACCCTAGCTATGGCCATCCTCCCAGAAGAGTTCCCGGTGGTTTTAACCATATTCCTGGCACTGGGTGCCTGGAGAATATCCCAGAAACAGGTACTTACACGGCGTTCCCATGCTATTCAGGCCCTGGGTTCCACTACAGCATTATGTGTGGATAAAACCGGGACTTTAACCTTGAATCAAATGTCAGTTGCTAAAATCATGAATGGAAATGATTTTTATCAGGTGGATTCTCTTAAAACTGACCATCTTCCAGATGAGTTCCATGAACTCATTGAATTCAGTATCCTGGCCAGTCAAAGAGACCCTTTTGATCCTATGGAGAAATCTTTAAAGGAGTTCGGCAGCAAAACCCTTCAGAAAACTGAACATTTACATGAAGACTGGCAACTGGTGCATGAGTATCCATTATCCCAGGAACTCCTGGCTATGTCTCATGTATGGCAATCTCCTGATGGTGAAGATTACATTATAGCTGCTAAAGGTGCTCCTGAAGCTGTGGCGGATCTTTGCCACTTGCCTCCAGATAAAATGGAAAAATTAACCCTTCAAATATCAACCATGGCCAGTGCGGGTTTAAGGATAATTGGAGTGGCCAGGGCATACTTTAAAAAAGCAGATCTCCCTGGAAAACAGCATGACTTTAACTTCGAATTTCTGGGCTTAGTGGGATTCCTGGACCCAGTGCGTGAAGAGGTACCTCAGGCTGTGCAGGAATGTTACCAGGCCGGTATCAGGGTGGTGATGATCACCGGAGATTACCCTGGAACTGCCAGGAACATTGCCAAGAAAATAGGGCTTACTGAACCAGACAGAGTCATAACCGGAGATGAACTAAATGAGATGGATGATGAGACTCTTTCTGAACGGGTTAAGGATGTTAACATTTTTGCTCGTATGGTGCCAGAGATGAAGCTCCGTCTGGTGGAGGCTCTTAAATCCAATGGAGAAATAGTGTCCATGACTGGGGATGGAGTTAATGATGCTCCTGCCCTTAAATCAGCCAACATAGGAATAAGTATGGGTGGAAGAGGTACTGATGTGGCCAGAGAAGCATCTTCCCTGGTTTTACTGGAAGATGATTTTTCATCTATTGTGGCTGCGGTGAAGATGGGTCGCCGTATCTATGATAACCTTAAAAAAGCCGTTGCCTATATCTTTGCAGTGCATGTTCCCATTATAGGGATGTCACTTTTACCCGTGATATTCCAGTGGCCTCTGGTTCTTTTCCCAGTGCAGATTGTGTTTTTGGAACTGATCATTGACCCTGCCTGTTCAGTGGTTTTCGAGGCCGAACCTGCTGAAAAGAATGTTATGAACCGTCCTCCCCGCAGCTCTTCTGAAGCTCTTTTTAACAGGGAAACCATTGGAATGAGTATTTTGCAGGGAATAATAGTTCTCTTGGTGGTGTTATTAGTTTACCTTTTAAGTTTAAATGCCCAGGGAGATGCCAGTGCCCGTACCCTCAGTTACACCACCCTGATCTTCGCCAACCTGGCCCTGATACTCACCAATCGTTCCTGGTCCCGTACCATCATCCAAACTCTCAGATCACCCAACAAAGCACTGTGGTGGGTGCTTGGTGGTGCTATTTTATTCCTGGCCATGATACTCTATTTCCCACCCCTACAACAACTCTTCCAGTTCTGCCCCCTTAACTTGGAGCAGATTTTACTATGCATGCTGGCCGGTTTCCTGAGTGTAATATGGTTTGAAGGATTTAAATGGTGGAAAAATAGGACGAAAAAAGAGTAGGCATTTGAATAGTTTCCTAGGGGAGATGTGTTTCTTATGGGAAACTTTCCTTTCTTTAGATGTTTCCCAGGATCCCATCCTCCTTAATTATGGGGTGACTTTAATCTACTCTTTAAATTAGGGGGATTTAATCTCTTTCCAATATATTATAATAGTATCATACCCTGAAGTATACAGTGAAGAATATTTTATTTTAAGATAAAATAATTTAATTTGATAGTTTATGAGGAAGTAGTTATGAATTACCCATTCGCCAGTCGCATGAATAAGATACCCCGATCCTTTGTTAGGGAAATCTTGAAGGTTACTGAACATCCTGATATAATTTCCTTTGCAGGTGGACTTCCCAACCCCCACTCATTCCCTGTTGATGCCATTAAAAATGCAACATCCAAGGTTTTAACAGAAGAAGGAGAAAAAGTTCTCCAGTACAGTACCACTGAGGGTTATGGTCCTCTCAGGGAACTCATAGCAAAAAGATATGCCCTTCAAAATCTAAAGGTGGATGCAGATGATATTCTTATAACCAATGGTTCTCAGCAGTGCCTGGATCTGGTGGGAAAAGTTTTCTTAAACCCTGATGATGGGGTGGTCATGGAGCGACCCACTTATCTGGCGGCTATACAGGCTTTCGGCTTATATGAACCACAATTTTATTCTGTGCCCTTAATGGATGATGGTGTTGACACCAGAGCCCTGGAAAACCTGCTTTCAACTGAAAAAATAAAGCTATTTTACAGTGTTAGTAGTTTCCAGAATCCTACCGGGATAACCTATTCTAGGGATAAAAGGAAGGAAGTTGCAGAAATTCTAACAGAACATGACACTATTCTGGTTGAAGATAACCCTTATGGAGATATAAGGTTTATGGGTGAAGATATACCTCCCATCAAATCATATCTGCCTGATTCTATCCTTTTCGGGACTTTTTCCAAGATCGTTTCCCCGGGGATGAGGATGGGATGGATTGTAGCTCCCCCTGAGATCATGGAAAAACTCATCACTGCCAAACAGGCTTCAGATCTTCATTCCAACTACTTCACCCAGAGGATAGTTTACCAGTACCTCCTGGACAATGATGTGGATACACATATTCAGAAGATAAGAGAGTTATATAAGTCCCAGAGGGACCAGATGGTTCAATCTATTAAGGAGTACCTGCCCAGTGAGGTTGAACATACAAAACCAGAGGGAGGAATGTTCCTGTGGGTGACTCTACCGGAAGGCATGTCTTCTCTGGATTTATTTGAATATGCTATCCAAGAAAAGGTGGCCTTTGTTCCTGGTGATGCTTTCTACACTGCCCATCCCCAGCACAATACCATGAGACTGAATTTCTCTAACAGCAGTGAAAAAGAGATTGTTGAAGGTATGCAGAGACTGGGAAATGCCATTGGAAAAATGCAAACCATTAATTAACTGATTAAAACTTTTAGTCTTAAAGAGTAATTTTACACACCGCACATGATGTTTATTAGAAAGCTTATGAATGGTGTAAAATAAAATGTATCAGTCCAGTTTCAATATAAAGGCCAGGGCACCATTTGATTTTGATCTTAGTTGCAGAATATTTTCTGATGGAGATAAGAATATAAAAAAATATGCTGATAATCATTTCTGGCAGGTTATAAATATTAAAGGGAAACTAATTTTTTTATATATTGAATCTACTGGTGATGTGGAAAATCCTGAACTTAAAGTTGAATTGGAATCAGAAGAAGAGTTATCTTCTGATCTCCTGAATAATATTCCGCCTCTGGTCCATAAAATATTCAACTTAAGCCTAGATCTTCATCCTTTTTATGCTTACATTAAAAAGGATAAAATTATGAATCAAATCACCAACAAGCTTTATGGGCTGAAGAATCCCATAACCTCAACACTATTTGAGTCTCTGGTGGATTCCATAATAGAACAGCAGATATCTTTAAAGGCAGCCCATAATATTGAAAACCGTTTCATAAAACGTTTTGGATTATCTATCGGAATATATGGTAAGCAATATTTCTCCTATCCTTCACCTGAAGATTTAGCATATTTAGATCTTCAGAAACTTCGCGATTGTGGTCTGAGTTTTAGAAAGGCTGAATATATTCGTGATTTATCCTTGAACATTGTAAACCAGGATCTGGATTTAGATAACATCCAAAAGATGGCTACCACCGATGAAATGATTAGGGAATTAAATAAAATAAGGGGAGTTGGTGTTTGGACTGCTGAACTGGCATTACTTAGAGGATTGGGTAGATTAGATGCTATTCCAGCTGATGATGTTGGATTGCAAAGAACAATATCCCACTTCTACCTGGATGGTGGGGACATATCTTCTGAAGAAGTTCGGGAAATTGCCAGTACCTGGGGAAAATGGAAGGGATTAGCAGGTTATTATCTTATTGTGGCAGAATTAATGGATA
Organism: Methanobacterium sp.; assembly: GCA_020854975.1. Lineage (GTDB taxonomy): Archaea > Methanobacteriota > Methanobacteria > Methanobacteriales > Methanobacteriaceae > Methanobacterium > Methanobacterium ferruginis. Next base: position 5,505 of record JAHKLQ010000153.1, on the reverse strand, counting down.
TTTAAGATTTTTATGAGTTTAGGATTGTTATGATAAAAAAAAACTTAAATTGGGAGGAATAAAAGATGGAATTAAAATATATTTGTCCTTTAATCACTGTTCAGAATATTGAAAAGTCCAGAAAATTTTATGAAGAGATCTTAAATCAGGAAGTTGAAATAGATCATGGGGCAAATGTGGCCTTTAAGGGCGGTTTTGCCATTCACGATGTTCAACATTACCAGGGGCTTTTAGGAGAATCTTCAACTATAAACACAGATTCTGAGAAGAATTTTATGGAGTTATATTTTGAATCTGAAGATCTAGATGGCATTCAGGAAAAAATAAAGTCCATTGGTGGCAAATTCGTTCACCCTATTCGTGAACAACCATGGGGGCAGAGGGTGATGCGTTTTTATGATCCTGATGGTTATATTATTGAGGTGGGGGAGCCACTGGATTTTGTGATAAAGAGGTTTGCTGCCCAGGGTTTTTCTACTGATGAAATATCTGAAAAGTCTTCCATGCCTGTGGAATTTGTGGAAATGGTTTTAGAAGAAAATAATTCAGAATAAAAAATACTTATTCTGTTAAAATAAAGCGCAGGGGACGGGATTTGAACCCGCGTGATCCAAAGGATCATGGGATTAGCAGTCCCACGCCGTACCAGGCTGGGCCACCCCTGCAATGATTTATGTATTTAATATCAAAAAAGTGGGTGATCAAAACATTGTTTAATCTACTATTTAAAGGTTTAATTTAGTACTTCAAAGACAAGATAAGTATTCATCCTAATCTTTTGTAAACTAATTTTTGATATCCGGTTTTTTTATTCCACATTAATTCCATAGTTAGATATACTATCTGTTTTTGATCAAATTTTTTTAAAAGTTTGAAGTGGGCATGTCCAAAGGTGGACAACTCTCGTAGCTGCTGGTGATCCAGAACTTCAGCTCCGCCCCGTTGTTCCGCAAGCATTAGCTGTTCAGGGTAGAGCTGCTTCTTTCCAGACCTGACCCGTTCCCCTGATTAAGACTGTTGATTCCAGCCCTCCAGCTGGAACTCAGCCACCACTAATCCTGTGGGACGAGGTTTCTACGCTGAGATTCTGGGCCAACAACTATTCAAATTGCCGCCCTTTGAACTTCGACTGCACCATATAGGGGATGTGCGCTTACAGAGGACCCCTGACCCTCCAGTCTAGCCCAGTTATTGTTGGTTTTGCTGGTATTTTAAGGTTACGATTTTTCAAAATTCCCATTTCAAACCCAGTACATCACCCCTCCAGTAATTCAATACTAACTCACCATCAACCTAACATCACTATTTCAACATCTGCCTAGTTTTCCGTGAGTTCATCACTTTAAATTTGATTATTATTTGTTTTATCTGTTTTATGAAGGAACATGGCCTTATTTATGGATATAACTTATTTTAGAAGAATTTTTAAAGGAATGGTTGGTAATAAAAAATATATTGAACCAATGTCATATACTGTCTAGTTGGTACTAATGTTAAATCTTAACGTCAAGAATGGAGGGAAATGATGAAAGCAGATGCGGTTAAAATAGGTGAAGGTGTGTACTGGATTGGGGTTATGGACTGGGATATTCGCAGTTATCATGGGTACACCCTGAAAGGGACTACTTATAACGCTTATTTGGTTTTTGGAGAAGATGAAGTAGTTATAATTGATAACACCTATCCTGGTTCCTCTGCACAGTTATGGGGAAGGGTGGAAGATGCCTTTAGAAAGGAGGGTAGAGAGTTAAAACTTGATGTAATAATTCAAAACCATGTTGAACGTGACCATAGTGGTTCCCTCAGCGAGATTCACAAACGTTTCCCAGATGCACCCATTTACTGCAGTCAGGTGGCAATTAATGGTTTAAAACAGCATTACCCAGTATTGGAGGGTGCGGATTTCCATCCAGTTAAAACTGGTGATACCCTGGAAGTGGGTGGTCGCACCCTTGCTTTCCTGGATGCTAAGATGCTTCACTGGCCTGACAGCATGTTCACCCTCTTATTAGATGAGGGGATCCTGTTTTCCAATGATGCTTTTGGTCAGCACCTCTGTTTAAGGGAAAGATATGACCATGAAATACCTGAATATTTGCTGATGAATGCTGCCCAGAAATTCTATGCTAATCTGATTACCCCTGCATCCATGCTGGTGCTGCGTAAGTTTGATGAAGTTAAAAAGCTGGAATTACTTGATAAAATCAAAATGATCGCACCCGCCCATGGTCAGATCTGGACTGACCCTATGAAGATCATTAATGCTTACACTAACTGGGCCACTGGCCAGTGCAAGGATAAAGCCACCATCATTTATGACACTATGCATTATTCTACCCGTATGATGGCTCATGCCCTGGCTGAGGGTATTATGAGTGGTGGTGTGGATGTGGAAATGTATTTCATCCATGAAGATGAACGTAGCGAAATGGTTAATGATATTCTGGAGAGTAAAGCTCTGCTTATAGGAATTCCAACTCTTTTTAACGGTCCTTACCCAAGTGTTGGGGATTTACTTTACTATCTGGAGGGATTGAGTTTCCAACGTACCGGTATTAAAAGATTAGCCACCACCTTCGGTTCCAAGGGGTGGAGTGGTAAAGGTGCCGTGAAAGTTGCTGAGACTCTGAAAAAATGTGGATTTGATGTTTTAGACACTTTCGAGGTTAATTATGTGCCCACCAAAGATGAAATGGATAAATGTTACCAGATAGGTCAGGAAATGGCTCAGAAGATTAAAAAAATGTGATTATAGATTTAAAATATTGTATAAATAATTTTAAAGAAAAAATGGGATAAAGGGTTTTAGGAGGGTGAAGATGAAGTCATTGGAATTTGAAAGTGGGATGGATAATGAGAAAAAGGTGATGGTTACCCTTTTCTGGACCAACAGGAAGGCTGCCAGGACTGAAGGGTGTGCTCCCTTTTTAATTAAAAAGATAGAAACTGCAAATGAAACTTACACACCAGATGGGAATAAGTTGCTTAAAATAAGTGATGATATCATGGAGGATATGGTTAAAACATTAGATACAGGTAAGGCCATTCCTATGAAATTCAATATTGGTGAAGAGAATTTGAGTGTCATTCTCAGTGCTGATTCGTTTTCAGTTTCTGTGGAAAAAAGTCCGGAGATAGAAGAGGAGATAATTGAAAAACTGGAGATGGAGTTTCCTAAGAAGTTTCCCAGTTTATGTGACTCTTTCAAACCAAGGGTGATGCATTAAGAATTAAAATCAGCTCAAAACTTAAGATTTTTCGAAAAGGTCTTGCTTTCATTCTTTATTCTATTTTCTTATTTTATTAAAGTTTCAAACTATTAATGGTTCTAAATATCAAAAATAACACATTAAAACTCTTAAAGTTTTATGAAACACGTCATATTTTATAAAACGTACTGTATCATTATAAAACGTACTATACCACCCACAAAATACACCATATCCTTATAAAACGTACTATACCTCACAGAATGCACTATGCCCCCACAGGATGTACTATATCCTTATAAAATGGATTATATCTTTATAGAACGTATTATATCTCCATCAGAAACAATACCTACTAGGTCATGATTATCCAGCACTAGTAACTGGTTGATTATCCCACCTTCTGTGCCTGATTCATTCATTTTGTGCACTGCAGTGGCCAGATCATCTTCAGGTGATACGTATATCACTTGTTTAACCATTACTTCTTCCACAGTGGTTCCCAATTCATATTTATCCAGTATGAGATTGTGACCTAAATCTGTGGCAGTTACTATTCCCACCAGTGTATCATCATCATTTACTACTGGTAGTGAACTTATCTTATGTTTCATAAGCTTTTCAAAGGCAAATACAACATCTTCAGTAGGAGGTATAGTTACCACCTGCTGGCTCATTACATCCTTAACCTTTATTTTCGTTAACATTATCTTCCCTTCCATAGGTTTTGGTAATTTCTTCAATAATCGATTCAATTGTAGTGGTGATATCTATGTTTTCTATGACTGGTATATGATACTTGTTGGCTTGGCTTTCGAAATATTTATGGGTTCTTCGGATGGCTCCGAAATAGTTCATATACCTTTCAAGAGGCCTTCTAGCCCATTGTTGTCTGCATCTGGAGTAGAATCTGCCTTTATGAACTTCTTCATCCTCTAAGGTTAACACGAACATGTTTACATTATCCCTGGAGACCAGGTCTTCTCTGATGAATCCCGGTACAATGTGAACTCCTTCAATAACTATACTAATACCCTCAGTTATGGATCGTTCAATTACAGCCTCCACACCAACACTCACAGTGTCCACATGGTCCCTGAAACCAATAATAACCTCATCCAGTTCTGGGGATGGTGGTATGCGCAGGGAACGGTAGGCAGTGTAACTGGATTCATATAGTGTAGGTAATAGTTCTTTGGATGAAGTTTTACGCATTACCTCCCGGATCATGTCCGTGCTGATCATGTTGCGAATACCCAGCCTGTTAGCCACCTCAAATGCTATGGAAGAAGTTCCTACTCCTGAAGAGCCCCCTATAAGAATAACCAAAGGATCCTGACACTTTCTTATCCTTTTCCATAGCCCATATTGTGATGCTATTTCACTATCTTCTTTTTTAAGTCTTTGACGGACAATTTTAACCAGATCATCCAAACTGATGAGTTTTATGCCATCTTTTTTGAGTTGAGCCTCTATCTGAGAAGAAAAGGTGTAGGCCTTGTTGGGGTCCATCTCGGCACGGGTTAAAGACCTGGCTAATACTCCTTTGGAAAATGGTTCCCTATACTTTTTACCGCTTACTTCTCCTTCAACCATGATCATAGTTATCTCACCTAATAAGTAGGGACTCGTAGAAACACGAAAATCAAGGTAATTATTTGTCACCATTATTTAAATCATTTTCTGTGTGGATTTTTATCCTCCAAAAAAAGAATGTTATCTTGAAATAAAGGGGTTTATTCCATAGCTAGACCTAATTTATCCCAAAAATGGAAAATGTTTTATCTTGAAACCAGAAAAAGGGTTTATGTTTACTTTAAATTTTTATGATTTCCGTTTCAATTTCTTCCTGGGAAGTTACATCAGGAATTTTTATCAGGCAGGCATGACCCTCTGAAATCTGTCCGGGATTTATGATTTGTGTATTGCCAATCTTATCTGTGCCTCGGGCTTCGTGTATATGACCACAGATGTTAATGGTAGGTTGTAGTTCTTCAATTATCTTACGGATACTTTTACTTCCTACATGTTCTCCTGAAGGTAACAAGTCAGTTTTGGTGTTATATGGTGGTGCATGAGTGATGAACAGAGTTATTTTCTGTTCTTTAATCGCATCCAATGCCTTTTTAGCCTCACCATATATTTGAACCTCTTCAAATTCAAGGGGAGTGTTAAAAGGAGTGGGATTGGAACCTCCAAATCCGCATATTCCTATATCTCTGATTAACAGATTTCTGGCATGTATATTCTTAGCCTGAGAATTATCCATGTTGATGTGTATGGATTCAGGGTCACA